>CADBOC010000001.1 GCA_902796175.1 Oscillospiraceae bacterium
AGCTCCGGGAACCCCGGCGCGTCGTACGCTTCATGCGGGGTAAGCCCCGGCGTCATCAGGTTATCGATCGTAACAAGATTTACGCGCTCGTGCGCGGAATAGGTTTTGATGCCCGAAAAATCAAGGCGAAGATCTCTGTTTGCCATAAGATGTGCCGCCGGCCGCTCAGATACGGCCGGCTATTTTCCTCCTTTTATGCTCGCGTGATCAAAGCGCCGCGCTGAACAGCACGGAGGCCGCGATCACGAACTGCGCGACGTAATACGCGACGTGGTTCGTTATGATATCGACCGGTCGGTTTTTGCCCTGCCCGAAGTAGGTCCCTGAGAGGATCAGATCGGAAACGATGAAGAGCGCGCCGCCGATCGCCATCACGATCAGGTGTTTGTTCTGAGCCGCGCCGGCGAAGAGCCCGGCAAAGAGCGCGAAGGCCGTCATCAGGAACAGCACGCCGCCGTAAACGGTAGAAATGATCTTGTATTTGCCGTATTTGAGCTTCATCATCTTTTCACCGAAGAAAACGGCAAGCGCGGCGACGACCGCGACGCCGAGCGCCGGCAGAATGCTCAGAGGCTTAAACCCGCCGACTGAGCCCGCGACGACGGCGGCCATGTAAAAGACGTGGCCGATCCCGAAGCTCAGAAAGCCCATACGGGTAAAAAAGTCGCTGTCTTCCCGGTAGCAGAATTTAAGATCCAGCCAGATATCGCCGAGCAGACCGAAGAGAAGCCCGCCGCCGAGCAGAGACGCGAACGCGGAGGGGTGCATATGCTGCAGCACGACCCACGAGAGAATAAAGCAGACGCTGATCATGGATTTTACGACCGCGGCCTTCGCCGTCGCTTTTTTTACGCGCAGCTTCAGAAATACGCAGAGAAAGATAAGCCCGGCGACAAGGGTGCAGATGTACAGAGAGAGCGTTTCAGGCGACGTACCGATCATACTAAGAACTCCTTTATTTGTTAATCAGGGTTAAGCGTATTATACCACGGCAGTACAGGCGGTGTCAATTTACATCCACAAAAATTGCCGGTTTTATCCGATTTTTACGGTTTTCGTCTTACAGAAGGATTGAAAAACACAGGATAGTATGATAAAATCAAAATCAGTCAGAGCCGCCCTGCCCGCCCATCACGCGCCGGGCGCAAAAACAAAGAGAAAGGAAACGCGCACAATGGAACAGTTCATTGCTGATCAGATCCGCTACGGGCTCAAATATCTGCCCGCGAACCTGCTGAAATCCTTTTTTATTCCGAAACGGTCCCCCGAGACGCGCCGGCTCAGGGAGAGAGAATTTCTCCGCGGCGTCTGTCACCCGACCGAGAACATGGATCAGATCCGGGCCGCCGGCATCCGCTGGGTCCGATTTGATATCCCCTTCCCCTTTGATAAAGACGGCAGCGTCAGCAAAAGCTACGCGGCGTTCAGGGAAAAATGCCTGCGATTCCGCAAAAAAGGCATTCAGGTGATGGCCGTGTCGCCTTTTGCGGATGATTTTATCGACCACGGCATGGATCCGCGTACCGAAAAGGGAAAAGCCGACGTCATACGCGTCGCCGAGTTCCTGATCTGCGACTTAAAGCAATGCATCGGCGGTCTGCAGATCGCGAATGAGATCGGTATCCCGCGCTTTACGCTGCCCCTTACCGTCGCCGAATCCGCCGAATTTCTGGGGATACAGGCGAAGGCCATGCAGCCGCTCAAAGGCGATATCCTCGTCGGCTACAACTCCGCCGGTCCCGCGGCGGATCTGCACTGCCGGATGAAGCCGTGGCTGCCGTATATGGATTACGTCGGCGTCGATATGTATCTCGGCTGCTTTGACAACTACCCCGGCTTTCTGTGCCTGTTCGACGTGATGCTCCGCTACCTTTGGGCGTACACGGGCAAGCCGATCCTGATCCAGGAGTACGGTTATATCAGCGAGGGCGCGCCGAAAACAAAGTCGGAAAAGCGCGCGATCCTGCAGAGCTACGGCGTTGATTCCCCGAAAGAAGCCGCCGCGAACATAGAGGCATTTGTCAGCCGCCTGCCCGATTCGTTCGCGCGGCACGTGCCCTACCTTGCGAAAAACGATGTAGGCCGTTATTACGACCTCGTATTCAGGAGCGATCTCAGGCAGCATCTGTATAAGGAGATGCCGCACCAGACGAAGATCCCCGGCTACCCGCATACCCCCGCCGGGCAGGCAAGGTTTTTCAGGGATACCATCTCGCGTTTTTATAAGATCCCGTTCGTGTGCGGCGCGTTCGTCTACTGCTACCGCGACAGCGAGACCTGCTACATCTGCGGGCAGAGCGATTGCCCCGTAGAGACCCGATGGGGGCTTGTAACGTGCAAAGGGGAACCGAAGCCTTCTTATTACGCGGTGCGCAAGCAGTTTTCACGGATCGCCTTCTTTGAGGCCGCGGATAAGAGGAACTGAGGTACGGAACATGAAACTGAAAAAAGGGATCTCTCTCATACTGAGCCTTCTTCTGCTGTTCTCGCTGTCTGTTCCGGCGCTGGGCGCGGGGGAGCCCGCATACGAAACAGACGACCCCGTGATCATCGTACCGGGCTACGGCGGCACGCCGCTCTTCCGTTACAATGAGGACGGCAGCTATACCCAGGTCTGGGGCTGGAACATCTTTGCGGACATGGCCCTGCCGGTCGTAAAGGAATACGCGCCCGCGCTGCTGGCCGGCGCCGGCGCATTGACGCTGGGTCAGGCGCAGGTGCTCGGCCGCGCGCTCGGCAAAGCCGTCGCCGCGATCGCGGAGCCCCTGCGCTGCGGCCCCGACGGCAGCAGCGTATATCCCGTGGGCGTACTGCCGAACGAGCCCGAGACGGCAAGGTGGGATCACCTGAAGGCCGCCTACGGCGACGTTTACGCCGAAGCCGCGATCGGCAACTGGCTGCGCGAGGATCTGGAAGACGAAAACCTGTTCAACTATTTTGTGGATTTCCGTCTCGGCGCGGTGGAGAACGCGGCGCGTCTCGATGCATTCATTACGAAGGTAAAGGCTTACACCGGCAAAGACAAGGTGCGCCTTTACGCCATCAGCCACGGCGGACAGGTGACCGCGACCTACCTTACGCTTTACGGGCATAAGGGCGACGTGCGCGCCGCCGTTATGATCTCCCCCGCCATCCACGGCGCGGGCTTCGCCTACGATTTTATCAACGGCAAACTCGCCCTTGACGAAGAGCTGCTTGTACGCTTTATCGAATGCGCGGTATGCACCGAATACGATTTTGAGTGGCTTGTCAAGGCGAACCGGCTCGGCTTTGCCGACGATATTCTGAACGCCGTGATCCCCTACGCCCACGACGCGGCGCTGCACTGGCAGAGCCTGTGGGATTTTATCCCCGAAGACGAATTTGACGGTCTGATCAAAAAGCTCGACCCCGTAAAGGAAGCGGCCCTGATCAACAGCACGACCTACTTCCACAAGACCGTGATGCCCCGAACGGGCGAACGCCTGCGCGAGTGCCTTGCGAACGGTACGCGCATCGCGATCCTCGCCGGAACGGGCAACCCGATCGTAACGGGCTACGCCCGCAATTCGGATGCGATCATCACGGCCGCCGCCGCCACCGGCGCGGTATGCGCCCCCTTCGGGCAGCGCTTTGCGGACGGCTATACGCCCCTTGGCACGGTATGCGCGGATGAAACGCACCTGCACGTCTCCCCTTCTATGGAGATCGACGCTTCCACGGCCTTTTTGCCGGAGAACACCTGGTTCATCGACGGCTTCTTCCATGGCTTTACGACCAACGAACCGCAGACCTCGACCCTTGCGAAGACCCTGCTGTTCACAGATGAGATCGCGGACGTGCACACCGATCCCGCGTATCCGCAGTTCCTCTTCTCTGAGAACAAGGCGTATTCCGTTGCCGCCAGATTCGACAAAAGCGCGGTCGGCTATGTCAGCGGCGAGGACCGCTGGTTTACCGTAACGAACCTCTCGGGGGACAAAAACGTGCGGATCCTTTCCGTTCGGGCGAACGGCGCGCCGATCACCTTCAGCGGCGATTACGGCCGCACCCTCGCGCCGCACGAAGAGATGCGCTTTGCCGTAAACGGCGATCTTCCCTCCGTATCGATGGCCCGGATGAGCGTGACCGTCACCTATCTTACCTCGGGATCTGTCTCCCCGCTCGGCGAACGGACGCTGGATCTTACGGTCATGAACGGCGAGAAAGCCTCGTATGACCCCGCCGTGCCGCTGTGCGCCGCGGACTTCACGCAGCCCCTTGGGCAGAAGCTCGGCGGCTTTTCGGCCGGCGTACTGAAAAAGCTCGGTCTCTTCGACCTGCTCAGCATGTTCTATAACATCTGCCTGCGGCTGCTCGGGTCGTTCGGCCGGAATTGCTGATCTTTGACGTTTCCGGCGGCGTTTTCAATCGGCATGTATTCGCATTCACAGGTTGATCTCATGAAAAAAGCCGGGATCCGCTTTTACGCGTTTCCCGGCTTTTTGCCGTATCAGCGGCGTTGCCGCTTTTATTCGGAAGCTTCCGTCTCGCCCGGTTCGCCGGGCGTCTCCTCCGGCACGGTATAGTCGCCGCGGGCGACGCGGGCGGAGTTCAGCAGCACGATGAACGCGCCGGCGTTGTGCAGAAAGGCGCCCAGCACCGGCGAGATGAGCCCCGCCGCCGCGAGCAGGATCATAACAAAGCTGGTAACAAAGGCGATCATCATATTCTGGTAGATCACGCTGCGCGTATTGCGGGCCAGCAGCACGATGAAGGGCAGGTTCATCAGATCGTTGTTCATCAGCGCGATATCCGCGCTCTGGATCGCGGTATCGGAGCCCATCGCGCCCATCGCGATGCCCACGTTCGCTTCGCTGAGCGCAAGGGAATCGTTGATGCCGTCGCCGAC
>CADBOC010000002.1 GCA_902796175.1 Oscillospiraceae bacterium
TCCGGCTTTTGTTTTCGCAGCAGCGTAAGCACAAGCAGAAACGCCGCGCCGAGAACGCCGCGCGTCATTGCGAGAAAGGCGCTCGGCAGCGGGATCAGCCGCCGGAACAGGCCGACGGTGCCGAATATGGCCATGGCGGCGGAAAGCCCGAGCTTTGCCGCCGTCTGACTGCGGTTCAGCCCTCCGGACATAAGGCGGCCCGTTCGTTTCGCACACTGTCTTCACAGCTGCGCATGGCGAGGATGGTATCCTCCATCAGCTCCTCGAGCGTGACGCCGACAAGCTCGGCGCCGGTGCGAATGACGTCGCGGGAACAGCCTGCGGCGAATTTTTTATCCTTGAATTTTTTCTTCAGACTCGAAACCTCCAGATCCTGTACGCTTTTTGAGGGGCGCATCCTGACCGCCGCGCCGATGAGGCCCGTGAGCTCGTCTGAGGCGAAGAGCAGCTTTTCCATCGGGTGCGTCGGTTCCACGTCGCTGCAGATGCCCCAGCCGTGGGCGCATACGGCGTGTACCAGCGCCTCCGGCGCGCCGATCTCGGCCAACAGCTCCGGCGCTTTTTTACAGTGTTCCTCGGGCCAGTTCTCAAAATCCACGTCGTGCAGCAGGCCGCATAAGCCCCAGAAATCGGCGTCGGCTTCATATCCCTTCGTTTTCGCGAAGTAACGCATCACGCCCTCCACCGTGAGCGCGTGCTCGATGTGGAAGGGCTCTTTGTTGTATTTCCGCAGCAGCGAAAGCGCCGCTGTTCTGTCAACGGTTTGTTCCATCTGTCTGAGCCTCCTTTATTGTTGTATTCTGCGCCGATTTTTCCCATTTGTCAATCCTTTGCGGAAAAAAGCGCGGCAAATTCAGGATCCATGGACAAAAAGCTCCCGGACTCGCGACCGGGAGCTTCTGTGTTTCTATCCGCGGCGGTCAGATCGAGGACATCAGCGTGCCGATGTTTTTGAGCGCGCCGCCGAGGCCGCCGAGGATCTCGCCGATCCCCTTGAGCGTGCCTTCGCCGTTTAAGATGCGCACCAGCCCCTGGGCCATCTCCTCCGTAAACACGCCCATGCTCATGGAGATGAAGCAGCGGATCGGGATCTGCAGCGCCATCGCGGTCATCATGCGCTCCTGCGCCGGGTTGCCCTTTGAGAGCGTTTTGAATACGTTTGTCAGCAGGCTGTTGATGAGCCGGCCGGCCTTCGTGCCGGTGGCGTCCTCCAGCGCGGAATTGATCGTGATGCGGCCGTCTGCAGCTTCACGGTAAGGGATCTCTCTGCCGAGGATCGCTCTGAAGGCGGCGTCGTCCGCGAGGGCCGGGTCGCCGTTGTAATAGACGGGAGCGCTCTCTCTGTAGTCCGGGATCGGCACATCCTTCGCGGTGGAGTTGACCCGAACCTTGCCCGAGAGCCGGATGTCGGCCGAGGAAGCGCCGATCAGGATCCGGAAGTCGCCGCTCTCGACGTGCCAGTCCGAGATCGCGACGTTGTAATAGGCGAAGGAGCGTTTGTCGAGGGTGAGCGTGACGGCCGTTTCTTCGCCCGGCTGCAGAAATACCTTCTTAAAGCCCTTGAGCTCTTTTTCGGGGCGGTAGACCGTGCTCTGCACGTCGCTGACGTAAAGCTGGGCGACCTCGGCGCCGGCGACGGGGCCGACGTTCTTTACGGTAAAGGTCACGGTCAGCGTATCGGTATCCCTGATCGTTTTTTTACTCAGCTTCAGATTGCCGTACTCGAAGGCGGTATAGGAGAGACCGAAGCCGAAGGGGAAGCGCACCGGCTTCTTTGTACGGTCGTAATAGCGGTAGCCGATGAAGACGCTCTCGCGGAATTCGACGCTCTTTCTGCTGCCCGGGAAGTTCGGATAGGAGGGATTGTCTTCAAACCGCTCGGCGTAGGTCTCCGCAAGCTTGCCGGAGGGGTTCACCCGGCCGGTCAGGATATCCGCGACGGCGCTGCCGCCGGCTTCGCCGCCGAGCCCGGCGAGCAGGATCGCCTTTGCTTTCGGCGCCCAGTCGGTCTCGATCGGCGCGCCGCCGGAGATCACCACCACGGTGTTGGGGTTCGCGGCCGCGACGGCCCGCACAAGATCGGTGTGGCTCGCGGGGATCTTCATATGCTCGCGGTCGAAGCCCTCGGATTCGTATTCGTCCGTAAGCCCGATGAATACCACGGCGGCGTCGGTGTGCTTCGCGCAGTTCACAGCGTCCTCAAGGAGCGTGATGTCGGCGTCGGGGCCGTCCCAGCCCTCGGCGTATACGACGCCGAGGCCCGCTTCCATCAGCGCGTCAAAGGCGCAGTCCACGTTTTTGGCGTTGATCTGGCTGGAGCCCGCGCCCTGATAGCGGGGGCTTCTCGCCATCTTGCCGATGACGGCCACGGTTTTCTCGGGCGCGAGGGGCAGAACGCCGTCCTCGTTTTTGAGCAGCACCATGCTGTTCGCGGCGATCTTCCGCGCGACGGCGTGGTGGGCCTCCTTGTCGTATTCCGTCTGGGTCAGGCTTTCGGAGGCGCGCATGATGAGCTCCAGGATCTCGTCTACGCGTTGATCGAGCGCCTCTTCGCTCAGGTCGCCGCGCTTTACGGCTTCGACGAGCTTTTTCGCGCCGAGGCCGTTGGAGCCGGGCATCTCCAGATTCTGCCCGGCGGCGACGCCCGCTGCGATGTCGTTCTCCGCGCCCCAGTCGGTCTCGACCACGCCGTCAAAGCCCCACTCCTCGCGCAGCACTTTGGTCAGCAGCCACGGGTTTTCGGCGCAGTAAAGACCGTTCAGTTTGTTGTAGGCGTTCATCACGGTCCAGGGCTTGCCCTCCCTGACCGCGATCTCGAAAGCGGTGAGGTAGATCTCTCTGAGGGTACGCTCGTCCGCGACGCTGTCGATGGTCATGCGGCGGGTCTCCTGGCTGTTGGCGGCGAAGTGCTTGACGCTTGCGCCGACGCCCTTGCTCTGCACGCCGCGGATGAACGCCGCCGCGAGCTTGCCCGCGAGGTAGGGATCCTCCGAAAAATACTCGAAGTTTCTGCCGCAGATCGGGGAACGCTTGATGTTGACGCCGGGGCCGAGCAGGACGCTTACCTGTTCGGCGAGGCACTCCTCGCCAAGCGTTTCGCCCATCAGGGTCAGAAGGTCCTCATCCCATGAGCAGGCGGTGGCGCTTGCCGTCGGGAAGCAGACCGCCGGAACGGAGCCCATCAGGTCGGTCTTGTCCTTTTTGTCGTTGTGCTTGCGCAGGCCGTGGGGGCCGTCGCTTACCATGATCTCGGGCAGGCCGAGGCGTTCCACGCCGTTTAAATGCCAGAAGTCTTTGCCGGAGCAGAGCGCTGCTTTTTCCTCCAGCGTGAGCTGTGCCAGGAATTCGGGGTGTTTCATCTTGTTTCCTCCTTATGGATCGTCGGAATGGGGGGTGGGGGGATATTCTTCCGCAGGGAACAGCCCTTCGGCGGCGCCGTCGGCAGTTTCCACGGTTCTGAGCTTTTTTACGATCATGTCGTTGCGGCGCTGCGCGTCGTCAAGACTGCGGCCCGCTTCGTCCAGTTTTTTCTTTGCTTTGTCAAGGGCCGCGGCGAATGCGTCGTACTGCGTTTTCGCGGCCGCGAGCAGCCGCATCACCTCGTCCGCCTTGTTGTTGAGCGCGACGCTCCGGAAGCCCACCGCAAGGCTCGAGAGCAGCGCCGTTACGGTGGAGGGCCCCGCCGGCAGCACGCGGTACTGCTCGTGCAGGCGGTCCGCGACGCCGCTTCTGCCGCCGACGATCTCGGTATAGAGCGGGTCGGTCGCAAGGTACATCACGGCGAAGGGCGTGGTGTGGGGCGGGGATATGTATTTTGAGATCTCGCGCCCTTCGGCGAGTACGCGGGCCTCCAGCGCTTTTTTTGCGGACGCCGTCGCCTCGGCGTCGCCGGCGTCCGCCGCGTCGCACAGGCGCAGGTAATCCTCCATCGGGAATTTGGAATCCACGGGCAGATAGGTGACGGAGCCGTCCGCGGCGGGGATCTTCACGGCGAATTCCACCGTTTCGCGGCTGCCCGGCAGCGAAAAGTTTTTAACGTACATGCCCGGGATGATCTGGTCCAAAATCGACTCGAGCTGCGTTTCCGCCCAGGTGCCGCGGGTCTTCACGCCCGAAAACACGCGGTTGAGCTGTGCGACGCCGCCGGCGAGCTCCTGCATCTCCCCGAGGGACTTGTATACGTTGCCGAGCTGCTCCGACACGGTCTGAAAGGATGCGTCCAGCCGTTCGCGCAGCGTGCCCGCCAGCCGTTCGTCCACGGCGGCGCGCATCTGGTCGAGCTTGCGTTCGTTTGACGCCTGCAGCGCGGCGACGGCGGCGGAAACGGCTGCCGTCTGCGCCGTGAGGGCCGCGGAGAGCTTCTCCTGTACCTGGGCCAGCGCGCCGGCGGTCTGCAGCTGGCTTTCGTAGGTCCGGGTCCCCAGGGCCTCAAGCCTGCCGTCCGTCATCTGCATGGCGGCGCGCACGGTGTTGTTCACCGCGTCGTCGCGCCCGGCAAGGTCGCGCTGCAGCTCCCGCAGCTGCAGGGTCAGATTTTCATTGACCCTGTCGGCCGTGTCGTCCGCGCCGGCCGGGGGGCCCTTCTGCTGCCGCAGCAGCAGCACAAAAAGCAGCGCCGTGATCGCTGCGCCGAATACAACCGTGAGCCATGCGCCGACGTCCATTTGCGACAGCTCCTTCCCCTTTTCTGTTTATTGTATCATACCGCGCGCAAAAAGGAAAGACAAAAAAATAAAAAAATACGGCGGCGCGAAGGCCGGCGCAGATCATTTTTGACTTGCATTTGCAAAGAAGTGTATGTATAATAAAATAAGGCGGTTCTGCCCGTCCGGATCTTTTCAGAGGAGTTGTTACGATGAAACGAATTCTCTCCCTCTTACTGAGTCTTTGTCTGACGGCATCATGCCTCGCAAGTCTGCCGCAGGCCTTCGCCGCGGTCATCCGCCACGAAACGCCGGAGGCGGATGTTCTGAACACAGATGAAAAGAGAGACCTGATCAACGCCGAAGCGCTGCATCCGCTCAGGACCGGCTACGGGCCGCTCGACGATATGGTGGACGCGGTCTTCGCCGAGATCCTGACCCCGGAGATGACGACCTACGAGAAGGTGCGCGCCTGCTACGCGTACCTGACCCGGGATACCGTTTATTCCTGGGATAACACACTGAATGAACAGCTGCTGCGCGAGCTCAGAATAACAAAGCTCTTCGGCAGCAGCTATGACCGCGAGGTCGTCAGTCTTGCCTACGCGTTTCTGAAAGAGAAGGTGGGCGTGTGTTCCTATTATTCCTCCGCCTTTATGGTGCTCACGCGCGCCATCGGTCTTGAGAGCTATACGCTTTCATGCTGCAACGGAACGCCTGCCTCCGGCGTCGGGAACCACGTCGCCAGTACCATCCGCCTCGGCGGGATGTTCTATGTGTTCGATCCCGTGATCGACGCTTCCGACACCGCCGGGAATATTGAGGAATCCGGTTTCTTCTGCACGGAGCTTGTCAATACCGCGAACCGTCAGTACGCCAACGTGAACGAGACCGTCGCCGCGTTCGGCGGCTTTCAGCCCGGCCCCAACCTGAACCGGCTCGAGACGGAAGTCTTTCCTGAAGTGACGGACGCCTCGGAGCGTCACTTTACCTTTGGCCGCTATCCGCAGACGCAGGTGACGGACCCCGCGCTGGTCGAGACGCTGAACGGTCTGCTGGATCCGGATTCCATGCAGTCTTACGGCTATTATTGCGGTGAGAACGAGCCCGGCACCCAGCATCCCGCCGATTTTATGAAGTACGCGGATATCGACTGGCAGGGAGAGACCTACCGCGCCGTCTGTTTCACCGAATACCGGCCCATTTATTCGTTTGACCGGGCGATCGCGTCCCTTTCGTATCAGGACGAGGCGGGGTATGAACGCAACACCGTTTACTGGTTCCGCTTCGAGCCCATCGAATGGCGGCTCGCGGACGGGGATTCGCTGCTGGTCAGCGACGTGATCCTTGACGCGCAGGCGTTTCAGAACGAGTTTTACGAAGCCGAAACGCCGCGGCCGATCGACGACAGAGACGTCTACTGCTTTGCCGACGCGGCGCATACCCTGGCCGCGAACGACTGGACCGTCTCCTCGATCCGCGCCTGGCTCAACAGCGATTTCTATAACACCGCTTTTACGGGGGCGGAGCAGGCGCTGATCCGCACCTCTCTGCTGAAGACCTACGGCTATTCCTGCTGGTTCAACGCGCCGGACTGTGAGGATAAGGTATTTCTGCTCTCTGTAAACGAAGCCACCGCCTCTCCCTATTATCTGACGACGGAGCCCGAAAACCGTCCTGCCGGCGGTACGGATTACGCGAAGGCGCAGGGGCTTACCGTGCCGAAGCGCAGGGGCGGCTCCTATTCAACGTGGCTGCTGCGTTCCGCAGGCCGCTTTTCTTCCGACGTCTCCGGTATCGCGCAGTCGAACCGTACCGCGATCTTCCTGAATCCGGCGGCCACCATGCTGGGCGTACGGCCCGCGCTGCGTGTGGATCCCGAAGCGCTTGTGCCCCCGGCCGTGATCGCGGCGCCGGCCTCCCTTACCGCGACCGCGACCGAGACGGGCGAGATCACGCTGCGCACGGCCGTGAGCTCCGGCGCGAACGCTTATCTGTTCCGCGTTTATGAACCCGGTTCTGACGTTCCGCTCAAAGAGATCGAGACCGCGTCGCCCTCCTGCGTTTTTCAGGATCTGACGCCCGGTACGCGATACACCTTCAGCGTGCGCGCCGTCGGACCGACGGCCGACGGCGGCGTGCAGACCTCTGCCCCCGTTGAGACGGAGCCGGTGGAATGCCAGACCTTTTTGCCGCCCCCCTCGGACGTCGTCTCATCGTCTTCGGTCACGGGCAAGGTGACGCTGAGTTGGACGCCGGTGGAAAACGCCGCCTCCTACCGCGTCTACCGGTACATCGATTCCGATACGCTTGAGCTTTGCTGTGAAAGCCAAACGCCTTTCTGCGAGGTGGATTGCCCCGCGGGATATACGCATTCATTCCGGATCAGCACGGTCTCGCAGGACGGGTATGAGGGCAAGATGACCGTTAAAAGCATCCGGTGCGCCTGCATCACCTATCCCGCGATGCCCACCGGCCTTACCGCCGAAACCCCCGAACGCGGCACCGTCGTGCTCAGCTGGGACGCGGTGGATCAGGCCGCCCGCTACCGTGTTTACCGTTACGCGAACGCGACGGATATGATCCTGCTCGGTACCGTGACCGAGCCCACGTTCACCCTTACGGGGCTGCTCACGGATTTTGACTACGCCTTCCGCGTTGAGGCCGAAACGGAGGACGGGCTGAGCGTGAGCGCCAAATCGAGGACGCTGCGCGTCAGGTTCGACAGCTACCCGGCCGCCCCCCGGGGCGTGACGGCGCAGCTGCTGAAGACCGGCGTCATCGACGTGGCCTGGAACGCCGTGGAGGACGCGGCGCTCTACCGGGTGTGGCAGTACGTCGGCGGAAAGGAGCTGGTCGAGGTCGGCTCCACCGCGGATACGCACCTGACCCTGACCGGTATGCTCACGAATTACAACTACGTTTTCTGCGTGACTGCCGAAACCGGGGACGGGGCCGACGTGAGCGGCCGATCGGCTTCCGTTGAGATCTACAGCGAAAGCATACCGCGCGTCCCGCGGAATCTGATCGCCGAACCCACCGGGACCGGCTCCTTCCTGCTGAACTGGCGCGCGAGCGAGGGCGCCGCCGTTTATAAGGTGTGGCAGTATGTGACCGCGTCGTCCGTAAAGCTTTTGGGCGAGACGGCCGAACCCTCCTTTGAAGTGACGGGGCTGACCGCCGGGATCGACTATACGTTCTGCGTAACAGCCGAAAGCGAAGACGGCGCCGACGTGAGCGCCCGGTCCAGGAGCGTCACCGCGACCTGCATCAGCTACCCCGACGCGCCCGGGAACGTGACGGTGACGCCCTCGGCAACAGGCGCGCTGACCTTTACCTGGACCCCGAGCGAAGACGCCGCCCTCTACCGGGTCTGGCGGTATGTGGGAACCAATCTGAGGGAGGTCGGCGTTACCGCCGAGCCGCGCTTTACGCTTACGGGGCTCAACCCCGGCTATGAGGTCACCTTCACCGTGACGGCCGAAACGGCGGACGGCGCGGACGTGAGCGCGAAGAGCGCTGCCGTAAAGGGAACGGCGCTCCGCTACCCCGATGCGCCGAAGGACCTGACCGCGGAATTCGCAGAGTCCGGCGCGCTGACGCTCAGATGGGCCGCGAGCGCCCTCGCGGAGCGGTATGAGATCTGCCGCGCGCAGGGAGACGGCGGCGAATTCGAGACGGTCGCCGAGGTGCAGGCCGACGGCGCGGCGGCTCCCTCTTATGCCGACGGCTCTCTTGTGATCGGGCAGACCTACCGCTATAAAGTGCGCGCCGTCGCACAGATCTCCGGATATCTTTGCGAAAGCCCCTATTCCGACGAAGTTTCCGCTGCCGCCGCCGCGTTCCTTTCAGAGCCGCTCGACGACGCGAGGGTGGTACTCTCCGATTCCGTGCTGCTTTATAACGGGGAAACGCGCAGACCTGAGGTTGCCGTTACGAACTCCATCGGGCAGACGCTGACCGAAAATGAGGATTATACCGTATCCTTCTCCGCCGACAGCGTTTTCGCGGGGCGGTACGCGGTCACGGTCGAAGGGATCGGGCAGTACTACGGCAGCGTGACGAAGCCGTATACGGTGAAAGAAACGGTCGTGCCGGACAGGATCTCGCTTTCCTCCGACGTGCTTGTTTATGACGGCAATGTGAAGTCGCCCACCGTTACGGTGAGAAACGCCGCGGGCGACGTGCTGAAAAAGGGAACGGATTATTACATCACGATCCCCGCGGGGCGTACCGAGGTCGGCGATTACGTCTACACCGTGACGGGAACGGGTCTCTATACGGGTTCCGCGGAAAAGACGCTGTCGATCCGCGAGGGGCTCAAGGCCCGGAACGTCACGCTTTCCGCAGAGGTGTACGTCTATGACGGCGCGGTCCATACGCCCTCCGTTACGGTGAAAAACGACGCCGGGCAGAAGCTTGTAAAGAACGTGGATTATACCGTTATCCTCCCGAAGAACCGTACGAAGACCGGCGTATATGAGTACGTGATCACCGGCAAGGGGAACTATACCGGCGAGGTGACAAAGCGCTACGCGATCAAAGAGGGGCTCGCCGCCGCAAACGTGCAGCTCAGCGCGACGGTTCTGTTTTACACGGGCGGGGTGCTGCGGCCCAGCGTTGCGGTCACGAACGCCGCAGGTGAAACGCTGACGAAAAATACCGATTATACCGTAACGCTCCCGGCGGGCTGTATAGAGCCCGGCGCCTACGCCTATACGGTCACGGGGATCGGCGCTTACACGGGCTCCGTGAAGAAGACCTTCTATATCAAGAAAAAGCTCCGTTCCGAGAATATCACGCTTTCCGGCTCGGTCTTTGCCTACACCGGCAAGGCGGTCACGCCGAGCGTTACGGTGAAGAACGCCGAGGGGGAAAAGCTGACCAAAAACACGGATTATACGATCGCGCTGCCGGCCGGGCGTACGCAGCCCGGAACGTATGAATACGTGATCACCGGCAAGGGGATCTACGGCGGCAGCGTAACGAAACGCTTTTCGATCAAAAACGGGCTTTCCGCCGAGAACGTACAGCTCTCCGCTTCCGTGCTGTATTATACGGGCAAAGCGCAGTCGCCGGGCGTGACCGTGACGAACGCCGCCGGCGAAAAGCTGACGAAGAACACGGATTATACCGTGACGGTCCCGGCGGGCTGCACGGAATGCGGCGCCTACTCCTACGTGATCACGGGGATCGGCGGCTATACCGGCACGGTAACGAAGACCTTCTATATCAAAGAAAAGCTCCGCGCGGAGCGTATCGCGCTTTCCGGTACGAGCTTCGCTTACACCGGCAGCGCGATCACGCCGAGCGTGACGGTGAAAAACGCCGCCGGCGAAAAGCTGATCAAAAACAGGGACTACACCATCACGCTGCCCGCCGGGCGGAAAGAGATCGGCGTCTACGAATACACGATCACGGGCAGGGGCGACTATACGGGCACGGTGACGAAGCGCTTTTCGATCAAACGCGGGATCGCGGAAGGGACCGTGACGCTTTCGGGGGCTGACTTCGCTTATACCGGCAAGGCGATCACGCCGGGCGTTACGGTGAAAAACGCCGCCGGCGAGACCCTGACCAAAAACGTGGATTATACGATCACGCTGCCCGCCGGGCGCACCGAGCGCGGCACGTATACCTACGTGATCACGGGCAAGGGCGCGTATGCCGGCACGGCGACCGCGAGCTTTACGATCCGCTGAACCTCTCATTATAAAAAGGGGATCTCTGAACGGCAGAACGTTCGGAGATCTTCTTTTTCGTCCGGCGCCGAGCGCGGCAGGCCCGCGCTTTTCTTTTTTTCGGCGGCGAAAGCTCTTGCGTTTTTTTCTGCAAAATGGTATACTATTTTGTATACGAAAAATCGGCAAAAACGGCGGCGCGGCGCAGGCGCCGGCGCCGGAGGAGCGGATGGAATGAACAGAAAATGCTGGCGGCAGGCGCCGTACGACAAAGGAAAAGCGCAGATCCTCGCCTCGGAGACGGGTGAGGATCCCTTTGCCGTGCTGCTTCTGCACGCCCGCGGCTGCGATACGCCGGAGAAGCTCGGGGAATTCCTGGACGCCGGCGACGCGCTGCTCTCTTCTCCGTTCCTGCTCAAGGATATGGATAAGGCGGCCGAACGGGTGCTGGCCGCGATCGAAGCGGGCGAGCGGATCCTTGTTTACGGCGACTACGACTGCGACGGCGTGACCGCCACGGCGCTTTTGTGGTCTTATCTGCAGGCCGTGGGGGCGGACGCCTCGTATTTCATCCCCTCGCGAGAGCGCGACGGCTACGGGCTTTCGCCCGCGACGGCTTCGCGCATCGCCGAGGGCGGCTACGACCTTGTGATCACGGTGGACAACGGCATCTCCTCGGTGGAGGAGGCCCGCTTTTTCGCCTCCCGCGGGATCGACCTTGTGATCACGGACCACCACCAGCCGGGCGAAACGCTGCCCGAGGCGGTCGCCGTGGTGGATCCCCACAGAAAGGACGACGCCTCCCCCTGCCGCGATCTGGCCGGGGTGGGCGTGGCGCTCAAGCTCTGCGCCGCGCTGGAGGACGGCGACTACGCCGCCGTGATGCAGGATTACGCGGATCTTGCGGCGCTTGGCACCGTGGCCGATATCGTGCCCCTGAAGGGCGAAAACCGTACGCTCGTGATCGCGGGCCTCTCCGCCATGAGCCGCACGGACCGGCCCGGGCTCAGGGCGCTGATCGACAGCGCCTGCCGGCAGGACCGCGAGATCTCATCCTCCACCGTCGCCTTCACCCTTGCCCCGCGCATCAACGCGGCCGGGCGCATGGGAGACGCGGACGCGGCTCTGCGCCTGCTGCTGGCGGAGGACCCCGATGAGGCCGCTTCGCTCGCGGAAGCCCTGAACGGTGCGAACGCCGCGCGGCAGAGCACGGAGGGCGAGATCCTGGCCGCCGTGGAGCAGCAGCTTTTTGATGCGCCCGATCTCGCGGAGGACCGCGTTCTGGTCGTCGGCGGCGAGAACTGGCACCCGGGCGTGATCGGCATCGTGGCGGCGCGGCTGGTCGAGGCCTACGGCCGCCCCGCGGCGGTGATCAGCATCGGGGAAGACGGCGTCTGCCGGGGCTCCGCGCGCAGCATAGAGGGCTTTTCGCTCTACGACGCGCTGAGCGCCGTACGGGATACGCTGCTGCGCTTCGGCGGGCATACGCTCGCGGCCGGCTTTTCCGTGGAGCGGGAGAAGATCCCGGCGTTTCGCGCCGCGATCAACGCCTACGCCGCGAAAAAAGGCGACGTCTATCCGACGCTGACGATCGACTGCCGCCTGAATCCCGCCCATCTTTCGGCGGAGATCCTGCAGAGCCTCGCGTTGATGGAGCCCTTCGGCGCGGGCAATCCGCAGCCGGTCTTCGGCCTCTTTGACGTGGTGATACAGACGGTGAAGCCCATCGGCTCCAATAAACATATCCGCGTTACGGTCACAAAAAACGGCGTCACGGTGCCGACCGTTTTCTTCGGACAGACGCAGGAGACCTTCCCCTATTACGCGGGGGACGCGGTGGATCTCGCCGTAAAGGCGGAAAAGAACGAATATATGGGCGAGACCAGACTCAGCCTGCAGATCCGGGATATCCGGCCCGCCGGCGCGAACGACGAGGCGCTTTTCGCGTCGCTCTGGGCATGCCGCGCCGCGAAAAGGGGCGAGGAACTCTCCGCCCCCGTGAGAAAAGCGCTGCTGCCCGACCGGGCGCTGCTCGGAAAGGTATATAAGACCGTTCAGAACGGCGGCGGAAACCTGCCTCCGGAGGTGATGACGGCGCGTCTGGGGCTCGGCTCGGGGCGCACGGGCAGCGTGCTGTGCGCGCTGACGGCGCTCACCGAGGTCGGGGTGCTGCGAAAAACGGAAACCGGCTGGGCGGACGCCGCGCGCGCGGGAAAGGCGGATCTCAGCCTCAGCCCGCTGCTGCGGCGGCTCTCTTCCGGCCTTTGAGCAAATTTCGATCCGCGCTGAGCGGGAGGTATCTTTTATGACAGACGGTTCCGTATATTATGAACCCCTTGAAAAAAGCGTGCGCGAGGCCTTTTCGCCCGAGGACGCCGCGCGGGTCCGCGACGCGTTTTTCTTCGCGTACGAGGCGCACAACGGGCAGCTCAGGCGCAGCGGCGAGGCGTATATCATCCACCCCGTGGCCGTCGCGAAGATCCTGCTCGATTTCGGCATGGACGCGCCGAGCGTGATCGCGGCGCTGCTGCACGACGTGGTGGAGGATACGCCCGTTACGGCGGAGGACGTAAAAAAGCGCTTCGGCGCGGACGTCGCGCTGCTGGTGGAGGGCGTTACCAAGCTCGGCAAGGTGCCTCTGCAGAGCCGCGAGGAGCAGCAGGCGGAAAACCTGCGCAAGCTCCTGCTCGCCATGTGCGAGGATATACGCGTCATCATCATCAAGCTCGCCGACCGTCTGCACAACATGCGCACGCTCAGCTTTGTGCCCGAGCAGAAGCGCCGCGATACCGCCCGCGAGACCATTGAGATCTACGCTCCCATCGCGCACCGCCTCGGTATCCGTCCCGTAAAGGAGGAGCTCGAGGACCTTGCCATCAGCTATCTGGATCCCGTCGCCTACGCCGAGATCGAGCGGAACCTGGAGGAGCAGGGGACCCAGCGCAAGGAATTCCTCGACGCCATCAAGGCCCGCATCGGCGAACGCGTGCGCGCCTATGTGCCGGACGCCGTGATCGAGGGGCGCATCAAATCCGTTCACGGGATCTACCGCAAAATGTACATGCAGGGCAAGACCTTCGAACAGATCTACGATATTTACGCCGTGCGCATCATCGTGAACACGGTGAGCGACTGCTACAACTGCCTCGGCGTGATCCACGATATGTATAACCCGCTGCAGGGCCGGTTCAAGGACTATATCTCCACCCCCAAGCCCAATATGTACCAGAGCCTGCACACTACGCTGATCGGCCGCGAGGGCATCCCGTTCGAGGTGCAGATCCGCACCCATGAGATGCACAAGACCGCCGAATACGGCATCGCCGCGCATTGGAAGTACAAGCTCGGCGTAAAGGATCCCTCCGACGCGAACCGCATCGAAAAGGGGATCGGCTGGGTGCGCCATCTGCTTGAGGCGCAGAGCGAGAGCGGGCAGGCGGCGGATCTGCTCGATACCATCAAAAACGACTTTGTAAGCGACGAGGTGTTCGTGTTTACCCCCAAGGGCGACGTCGTCTGTCTGCCGGCGGGCGCGACCGTGATCGATTTCGCCTACTCCATCCACTCCGCGGTCGGCAACAAGATGGTCGGCGCGAAGGTGGATAAGCGGATCGTGCCCCTCGATTACCGACTGAAAAACGGGGAGATCGTGGAGGTGCTTACATCCCAGCAGCCCGGCAAGGGGCCCTCCCGCGACTGGCTGAAGATCGTCGCGACGAACGAGGCGCGCACCAAGATACGAACCTGGTTCAAGAAGGAGAGACGGGAAGAGAACATCGCCGAGGGCCGGGCGGAATATGAGCGCGAGCTTCGGCGCAACAACTTTTCGCTCACCGAGTCCCAGAGCGAGG
This sequence comes from Oscillospiraceae bacterium, assembly GCA_902796175.1. Classification (GTDB taxonomy): domain Bacteria; phylum Bacillota; class Clostridia; order Oscillospirales; family Acutalibacteraceae; genus RUG806. The sequence goes on from CADBOC010000002.1 coordinate 14,176, forward strand.
CGCTGCTGGCGGTGCTCTGCGAAAAGCAGAAGCAGCCCTCCGCCGACGACTTTTTCGCCGCGCTCGGCTACGGGGGCATCGTGCTCTCAAAGATCATGCCGCAGATCCGCGACGAATACAATAAACTGATCGCCGCCGGACAGCCGGCGCAGCCGAAGCTCGCGAAAAAGGCCAAAACCGTCAGCAGCGAGGGCGTGGTGGTGGAGGGCATCGACAACTGCCTTGTGAAGCTCTCGCGCTGCTGCAAGCCCATCCCGGGCGACGAGATCGTGGGCTTTATCACGCGCGGGCACGGCGTATCGGTGCACAAGCGCGACTGCCCGAACGTGCCCAAGGTGCTCGCCGCCGCGCCGGAGCCCGAGCGGTGGATCCGCGTGTTCTGGAACAGCGAGGAACGGCAGTCGTTCTTCGCGTCGCTCCTGCTCACCTGCCTTTCGGGCTCCACCGTGATGAACGATATCTTTACGGCGCTCAATTCCATCCATGTGGCGGTGAGCGCCATCAACACGCGCGATACCAAAGACGGACGCATGCTCGTAAACGTTTCGGTGGAGGTATCGAGCGTGGAGCACCTGCGCAGCGTGATCGCGAAGCTTGCCAAAACGCCGGGCGTGACGAACGTGGAGCGCTCCGGCTCGGATATATAAAGAAACGAGGGATTTTTTATGCAGAAAAAACTGTACCGTTCCGTGACCGA
>CADBOC010000003.1 GCA_902796175.1 Oscillospiraceae bacterium
TCCATATTGTTCAGCGACGGCAGCGTCGCCAGCAGGGTACAATCTGTTTTCATTGAAAAAAATGATCCTCTCCGTTGATATGTGACCGACAAAAATATGATACACGAATGCAGGAGAATAGTCAATCTCTTTCTGAAATCTTATACGGAGCCCCCGCCGCCCCGGAGGATATCACGCGCCTCCATCAGCGCGAAGCCCAAAAGGTTCTCACCCTGCCAGAGGGCGGGGTCCTTCGCCTTCGGGTCCTCGACGCCGAGGCGGATGCCCCACACGCCGTCGTAGGGGCTTGCCTCCGCCAGCACGCTGTCGCCCGTATTCAGCAAAAACGCGAGCAGCGGCTGGTTCTGCGAGAATTTGGCGAGGTTGCCGCGCAGCACGATCTCATACTTATGCGCGTCCCAGAGCGCAGCGTCAAAGGGCGTTACCTCCCGCCCGAGCGCCTTATACGCCTTCGGGGAATCGGCCTCCATGATTTTCTTGTACGTCTCCCGGTCGCCGAAGAGCAGCGCCTTTTGCGCCATCATATACTGCTCCGACGTATGGTAGGTTACGCCGTCCTCTTCAAACGCGCAGTCGAACCACTGGCTGAAGCAGCTCTTGCGGATCTGCCCCGGCTGCACGGTGTGCCCCCAGAACAGGATGATCTCGGGCCGATCGCCCTCGGCGAAGCGCGCGCGGATCGATTCCACGGTATATTTCATACTTCCCCCTTCAGCTCCTCACGGAGCCGCATCAGCAGTTGACCGAGGAGGTTCTCCCCGGCGTAGGTGTAACGGTCCATCCCCCACAGAGGGGATTTTTTACCGGTAAGATTCAACAAAAGCGCGTCCCCCGTCGCAAGCAGCTTTTCGGCCAGCGCCGGGTTCTGCCGGAATTTCGCGGAGAGGATCTCCCGCATGATCTGAGCCTGGCGGTCCTCCCAGCCGGTCTCGGGCGTGATGAGCGAGCCGCGCTCCCGCGCCCGGTCGCCCGTATACGCCTGAAAGGCCCTCCGGCGGTTCGGATCCGCCGTCTTGCTCGCCTGGAACGCCGCCTCGGCAGAAGGGTAGGCTCCCCCCTCAAACACAAGCGGCGCGGGGCTGCGGTTATCGAGAAAGGCGTATTCGCCCGTAAAGCCCGCGATCTCCTCCGGAAAATCGGACGGGCGCACGCCCCGCAGCAGTTCTTCCACCTCCGGCGTTACGCCCTCCCCCGGCGCGTCTCCGGCAAGGATCCGCCGCCGGATCGCGGTGGAGCTGACGCCGAAGGCGGCCCCCGGCGGCGTGATAAAGCGGACGTTCTCACGTTTTTCATAAAGCTTTGGGTATTCGCGCAAAAGCGCCTCGGGTGAAGCGCCGTCCCGCCCGAAGATCAGCAATCCAAAGCGCGCGGCAAGATCGGTGCGGGATGCGACGTCTTCGAGCACGGGCAGCTTATCCGCCCCCGCCGCAAAGACAAAGAAGGCCTCCGACGACGATGCCTGCAGCACACAGAGCATCCGGTAAACGGAGGAGACGGGCTCCTCCCGCTCGATTTCCGATACGCTGATACGCGGATCCCCCGCGCACATCGCCGAAACGAATTCCACGCGCCTCGCAAACGGAAAGCGGATCCGTTTCGTATCGTCGTTTTTCAGCTTTCGCCGCAGATACGCGTCGCTCACAGGGACAAAGATCCCCCGGTCGGCGTTTACGGCCTCCATAGCCGCGCGCATCAAAAGCAGATGCGCCGACGTCGGAGGGTTGAACGACCCGCCCATCACCACGACCGTTTTGCGTTCCATCCTGTTTTTTACCACGTTCATTCTCAGATTTCGTATTGTTTATAAAAGCAGTTTAGCACAGTTTGGTCAGTCTGTCAACCGAAACGCGCCTCCCCTTTTCCAACGAAAAAAAGACGTCCGCACCTTCGGACGCCGGGGAGAATTCGGGGATCGGCCCCGGATCAACGGCAGGAGCACAAATCCAGATTTGTCGATGTGTTCCATGAGGCAGAAAGCTGCCGTCCCGGTAGATAATATGTAACGGCCCCCGGTTTTGCAAAAACGTGGATTTTCCTGTATAATACAGGGGGCTACCAAAATACAAAACGGA
>CADBOC010000004.1 GCA_902796175.1 Oscillospiraceae bacterium
GTATAGCCCTCGGAAAGCGTTACGGTGAAGGTTACGGTGCTGCCGTAGTCCACGGTCTGGGCCTTGTCGTCGCTCGTAAAGCCCTCGTCGCCGTTCAGGGTGAAGGAATAGGTGTTGATCGCGGTGGGCACGTTCACGGTCACGTCGCCGGTCACGTTCGTGAGCGTCACAGTGATCACACGGCCCGCCACGGTCTGGCTTGCCGTCGCGCCGGTGGCGGCGACGGTGGGCATATTCTGATCGTGCGCTTCATCCACCGTTACGGTGAAGGTATAGCTGCCGCCGTGCTCCACACTGAGGGGCTGGTTGGCTGCCGAAGCGCCGTCGCCGAGGGTATAGGAGATGCCGTAGGTCTTGGGCGTCCACTGTGCGGTGAGGGTCACGTTGCCCCAGCGGCCCGCGAGGGCGGTGTTCGCCGGGAGATTCGTGGTCTCCGTCCAGTTGCCGGCGTTATTGCTGATTTTCCAGCCCGCGAAGTTGTAGCCGGTCTTTTCCTGCGCCGGGAGCTTCGCGGTGCTTTCGATGTTGTAGGTTGCGGTCGACGTTACGCCGTCCACGTTATAGGTAATGGTATAGTTCGTGGGCGTATACTGCGCCGTCAGGGTGGGATTGCCGTATTGGTCGTTGACGGATGCGCCCGCGTTGAAGGTGGCGTTCGCGGCCCAGCTTCCGGCGGCCGCGGTCACCTTCCAGCTGTTGAAGGTATAGCCGGCCTTGGACGTGGCGGGCAGAGTCTTGGAATCGGTGATCTTGTAGCTGAGCTGCGGTACGGCCGCGCCGCCGTTGGCGTTGAAGGTGATGGTGTTGTCGGCGGCTTCCCACTTGGCGTAGAGGGTGGTATTGGCGGTGGGCGTATAGCTCGCGCCGCCGTTGCCCGCAAGGTTGGTGCAGGCCGCTTCTTTATACCAGCCCTTGAAGGTATAGCCGTTTCTCGTGGGCGTGGGCAGGGTGACGGAGCCGAGGGTCCAGTTTGCGAACAGCGTTACGCTGCCGTTCTTGGCGTCGGTGAGGTTCGATACGCTCTGCTTGTCGTTATATGCCTTCGCGCCCGTGGCGGAGGTCGCCCAGCCGTTGAAGGTTGCGGTCGCTGTGGCGGAGGTATCCGCCGCGCCGTTGTTGTTCTTATACGTCACGGTATAGGCGCGGGTGAAGGCGTTGGCGGTCAGAGCCTGCGCCGTGTCGTAGGTGAAATTCTGGTTGTTCATGGAACCGGACGTGCTGCCGTTCCCCGCATACGCAACAATGTAGGAATGCGCCGTCCACTGCGCGTACATGGCAGTGTTGGCGGCGGGAGTATAGCTTGCGCCGCTATCGCCGTATTTGCTGCCGCCGGAGGCCGCCGTGTACCAGCCGTTGAAATCGTAGCCCGTGCGGGTGGCGTTCGGGAGCGTTACGCTGCCGCCCTTCCACTGCGCCGTCAAGGTCACAGCGCCGGAGGTGGATTGATTGAGCATTTTGGAACCGTTGACGAAGCCGGTCTGCCAGAACTTTACGTTTTTGATCCGCGCCGTATTCCCCGCCATGCAGCGGAACAGAACGTATTTATTCACAGCGCCGTTGCCGGTGCCGCTCAGGGTAAACTCAACCCAGTAATGTGCCCAGGAGCCTGTCAGGTTCATCGTAAAGTTACCGTCGGAACCGGATTTGGTCACTCCGTTGGAGCCGGTGATGCTGGCGACCTGCAGATAGCCGGAAGCACCGTAGAAATAGTTGATCAGGGAACCGCTGCCGTAGGCGTCGTATTCCAGACGGTATTTTTCACCCGCGACAAAGGGCTGCGCGACGGTCCACTGACCGAAATCGTTGTAGCCGCTGGAAACGGCGGTGCTGGCGCGCTCGGCGGCGTCGTTAATGAGATAGCCCTGCGTGGAGGTCGCGGCATTCCAGCCGTTGAAGGTATAGGTCGCAGTGTCGCTCGTCTTGGCAGGCGTACCGTTGTTGCCGTTGTAGGTCACGCTATAGGCGCGGGTAAAGCCGTTGCTGTTGACGGCAAGCGGCGTGCCGTAGGTTGCGGTCTGCGCCGCGGTGGAGCCGCCCGTGGCGCCGTTCCCGGCGTAGTTCACGGGATAGGTAAAGTTGCCGAAGTTGGCGCTGCTGGAAACGGAAGCGCCGAGGTTATTATAGGCGTAGATATGCGTATTATACTGCGTGTATTCGTTGTTGTGGGCGCTGACCGCCACATAGTAGCGGTAGTTATAGGCAGCGCCGTTTACGGTCCAGGAGCCTGCCGTACCGCTGGCTGCGGAACTGGTCTGCCAGTCGGCCTGGATATCGTCCTGCCCGTTCGTGGTCGTCCACGAGGGGAACTGCACGCGGTTGATATCTGCGCCGCCATTTGCGTCAACATAAGCATAAGCCCAGTAACCTGCTACGCCGTCACGGACATAGGTTGTACGAGTAATTGAGGGCTTTTTTGCAACAAGACCGTTAATGGCGTTGTTCAGAGTGGTAATAGCGCTGGTTACGGAAGTATACTCCACATAGGGATTACCGAGAATCGTTGCCGCATTTTTCATAGCGGAAACGTAGGTGTCCCAACCGGAGGAATAATAGCTTGCCTGCCGGTTGTAGCTCTTATTTAACTCGCCAAGATAAAGGTTGCGCAGATTGGCTTTATATGTGCTCTTAATCTGCATACGTAAATGATGATAAGAATGGGTCACCGTGCCACCACACCAAGTACGACCGTATGTAAACACAGTATAATTGTGCGCAGCACCCGCGCTGATGGCACCGGTACCGATGCCCCAGTTGATTGTCTGCGCGCCTTCCTGTCTGATAACCTGTTCGCCGTTTGTGATTGAAACATTAAACCAGTTATCAACTAATCTTGTCGGTTCACTCTGTCCGCTTGTGTGACCGTCCGCAAGATAGGCGTGGTGTTCGTAACCATCAGTATGCTCGTCATCAGTGACCGTTAAGCCGTAATACAGATTCGGAATCTGATTCATATTTGTAAACCGGCTGTTATCAACATAATAATATGCGGTTTGCGATTCAACGCTTAGATTTTTGTTATCGTTTTCATGATAGATAAAAGTGATAGGAGAACCACCTTTGTTTATCATATCGGTATTATGCGGTCTGGTATTACCTGCGGTATGAAGGCCCTTATTACCGAGTGTAATTACAGAACCGGGCGAGCATGCCTGCCGTGTGCTGCCGTTTGTATCAGTCGCGGCGGAAACGGCCTGTGCGCCCCAAATCATATCAAGGAATCCATGATAGTCATACTTACCGCTGTGCTTAGCACTTTCAGCTTCGGAAACGCAACCGATCGGATAGATATACGGAGAATAAATATACGTATAACTGGTGGCGGTTTTCGTTACGCCGCCAACCACATACGTGGCGGTAAACGTCACTACAGCGCCGTTTGAACCGCTGATTTGAAAATCGGTATCGTTGATGGTATCGGTACCGGTGGTGGTCAGATTAGAGACTGTACCGCCGGATGTCGTGATCTTTACACTGGTGGCGCCAGGGCAGTTGAAATATAACTTACCCGTCGTTTCCTTGGGCGAAGCCCAGCTTGCGCTGGCGTTTTGTTTACTGTTCAGGTACCACTGTGTACCGGAAGATCCTGTTTTTAAATAAACGCACTCCGGCACATAGAAATGCACCGTGGGATTTGCCGCCTGCGCTTTTTCCGTGAACTGCACGGAGATCGCCGGGATCATGGCGATCACCATCGCCAGCGTCAGCATAAGCGAGAGCGCTTTTTTCAACTGTCTCATTTGATCTGGCCTCCTGTAGATAATGATTTTATTTTATTAAAACTGTCGCCTGTTTTCAAGATAATTATTAACCAAAAAATACACAGCTTATTTGGGCATTCCTACAATAAAAAAACAGCGGCCGGAAAAAACCGGGACCGCCGTTTTTTGTTCAGAGAAAAATAAATCAGAAAAAGCGCTTCAGGAATCGATCTGCGCGCGCGCCGCGCCGCCGATCACCTCCGACGCGTGGGGGAAAAGCCCCTTGTCGTATTCCCCGCGCCACTGGTCGCCGAGGGTCACGTTCGCCTTAAGCGATTCGCCGCTGCGGGCGGTATAAATACGCGGGACCCCGTCGGGAGACGCGGCCTTGAGCGCGCCCCAAAAGGCGTGGTGGCCGATCTCCGTTACGTTTTCGGGAATGAACACGTATTGGAGCTGCTCGTCGCAGTTGAAGCAGTCGCTTCCGATAAAGGTGAGAGAATCGGGAAGCGACGCTTTCAGATTTGAAAGCGCGGGGATCTCGCCCTCCGGCGCTTTGCCGGTATAGGTATCGCAGACCTCGAGGTGCCAGTTGCGGAAGAGCGCCATGGTCTCAAGGCGTTCGAGCCCCTCGGGCAGGTAAATTCGGAAGAGCTCCGCGTAGTTGAACGCCAGCGGCCCGATCGTCTTCACCGTTTCGGGCACGATATAGGTGTTGACCCGCGCCTCGTACTCGGGCGTATAGTCCTTGTTGTACTTATCGAGCCCTTTCTCGCGCCACTTATCCGTCGGCCAGTACTGCGCCGTGTAGCCGTATTTCTCGCGGAGATAGAGATCGTGGTCGATGGGATAACACAAAAGCACCGTTTTATCCTTATTGAACAAAACGCCGTCCACGTCGCAGTAGTTGGGGTTTTCGGGATCCACGTGGAACGCCTTTAAGGCGTAGCAGGAATAAAAGGCCTTGGGGTCGATGGAGGTCACCTGTGCGCCGATGGAGATCTCCTGCAGCTTTTCGTCGCAGTTGAAGGCGTACTCGCCGATCGATGTGACGGGTCTGGTTTTATCGGGCGTAAGGGTGTAATCCGTTTTCTGCACCGGCTTTCCGTCTTCGCCCGTTACGGTCGAAACGACCGTGCGCACGTCGGAGACAGCGTAATCGACGGTAAGGGAGCGCATCTCCCCCGGGTTCGAAAAGCGGATCAGCGCCGCGCCGTCGGTCTCGGTCTCGCCGTACTTGAACGGATCGGTATGCAGAATGCGGAAGGAGAAAAAGATCGACAGCGCGATCGCGACGATCAGTATCAGCACCGTGACCGCCTTTTTCACGCCCGCGTTCTGATAGGGTCTGCCGATGTGCGGGGGCTGAAGGCCCTCGATCTGCCAGGTCCAGGCCTCATTCTCGGGGATGGCGTCCTTGTAAGCGTCGTAAACGGCCTGATCGGCCAGATTGTTTGCGCGTTTCTCCTTCTTTTTATCAGCCATGGACGCTCGCCTCCTCCCGCGCTTCTGTCGGCGCTTCCACGCCGTCGAGCGAGGCCTCCTCCCGGCGGCGCAGCACCGCCATCACCTTGTTCTGCTTGTCGTCGTCGTAATCCCAGAAGATATAGGGGATCGTCATCAGCAGATAGCCCGCGATGTCGATCAAAATCGGGATGATGATGATATAGGCTCTGGAATCGTCCACATACAGCACGTCCCAGTTGGAGTTGAAGCCGTGGGAGAGCAGCAGCAGCGGAATGATGAGACCGACGAAGGATACGATGGGGCCGGTAAACCAGCCGAACACGCCCGAAAAGCTTTCGAGCCGCTCGCCGGAGAGGTACATCTGGTAGTCGTTGATGCGGATATCCATATCGTGCCCGACGGAGGTCGGCACCGTTTTGCACATTTCCATTAAGATCAGCACCACGACGCAGACCGTGCCGCAGAGCACCACGTTGGTGCGGAAGAAGAAAAGCGACGCCACGATCACGGCGGAACCCGCCGCGCGGGAGAGCTGATAAAAGATCATGATCTGCCGGAAGGAGAAGCGGCGCATGAAATACGGCGTAAAGAAATCCGGCGGCGTTCCGGCGAAAGAGACCAGCGCCACGATCAGCGAATAGAGCAAACCGCTCAGGCGGAAGGTATAAAGATACAGAATGGTCGCAAAGGGCAGCATACCGTTGCCCAGCGAATCGAGCAGGCCTACGATGGTGTTCACCCATTTATACTTGTTGCCCATTACGCCGAAGATGCCGTCCCAGAAATCGATCTTCACCTTTTTCTCAAGCGGGGGCTGCGGAATGCGCTCCTTGATGCGGCCGGCAAAGATCATGGTGAGGGAGGCCGAAGTCACAAAGGCGATGGGGATCACCCAGTGAAAAACGTTGATATCCTCCCACTTATTGGGGAGCTTGCCGATGATCACGGGCAGAATGATCGCGATGATGGAATGGGCGAGGTGCGAGAGCTTGATGGGGTAGGTGCGCACCAGCACGCGCTCGCGGGTATCGGGCGAAATGTTCTGCGCGCAGTTCTCGAGCACGTTCTCAAAGCCGAAAAGGCTGTAGATCGAGAAAAGCAGATTCGCCTTCCATACGCGCTCCACCACGTCCTCGATCGCGTAGATCGGCAGCCAGCAGATCAGCACGACCATAATGCATTTGGGCACGAAGTCGCAGTAGAGGCAGTATTTGTACCGGCCGAATTTCGGGATCAGCTTTTTGCGCCAGAAGATGTTCCTCGCGCCCGCCCAGCCGTTCCAGAGGATGTGCGCGCCGAAGAGCTTGAAAAAGGAATCGAAGCTCACGCCTTCAAGCCCGTTCATAAAGGTGACAAGGGCGGAGTTCGGGTCAAACAGACGGCTGATGGGCGCGGCGATCAGCGTAACGCCTATGACGATCAGCGAAAAATACAGGCCGTAGAGCGCCCGCTCCTTCTTTTTTTCCAGAAAGCCCAGATTGTCGTTGATCACCCAGCCGATCAGCGTCCAGACGTAATTGAGAGGCATGTTGATCAGGCCGATGATGGAGAAGGTAAGATAGGGCAGCTTAATGATACATCATCAGCAGGCAGCTCGCGCCGAACCACACGTATTCGAGCATTTTTTTGCCCACATAGTTCGACCCCACCGCGACAAAGATATCCTTATATTCCCGGTATGGCACGTATTTGCCGGGCGCGGGCTGAGACCAGTGCGTTCGGATCTCCGTATACAGATCCCGGACCTTTGCAAGCTTTTCGTTCGCCATAAAAAACGGCCACGCTCCTTTTATCTGTGATAGAAAACGTTTGCATACCAAAGTATAGCATACGGGAGAAAAAAGCGCAAGGACCGGCGCCGGATAAAAAAGGTATGAAAGACGAAAGACAAAAAAGACGAAATCGAGGCCTGCGGCCGCCGTTAACGAAAGCGCAGCCTCCTGTTTTTTATGGGCTTCCCTCTTTGTTTTCGAAGGCTTCGGCGGCGCGGCGAAGAGCGGCGGGCGTGTTTTTGCAGTCCCCGTCCGTCACGGCCCGGAGCAGCGCCGTCTGCGCGCGCCCGATCCCGGGTCCCCGAAAGCCCATACGGGCGAGATCGCGACCGTTGAGCGCGAGATCCCTTACGCGCAGGCAGCGCAGGCGGCTTTGCAGGGCTGCCGTCAGAACCGCCTCCCCCGGCGCTTCCATCGCGCGGCAGAATGCTCTGAGATCGCACAGGAACGCGCTGCCGACCTCTCCCTTCAAACGAAGGGCGGCTCCTTTATCCCCGGTAAACGGGGCGTTTTGGCATAAAAACGAAACCTTTTTCAGAAAAGCGTGATCCGTTTTCAAAGCGCGGCACGTTTCCTCCGCGTCGGCGGGGCCGGCAAAATACAGCAGCGCCGCAAACGCCCCCGCCGGGTCCTTCATACGCCCGGCAGCCCCGGCTGCGGCCACGTACTGCGCCCCCGTGTATCCGGCAAGCGGCGGCAGCGCCGTTTCAAGCACCGGCCGGAACGCGGACAGGATCCGCCCCGCCCCGCGCCCGGTCAAAAGCTTTTTCAGCTCCGAAAAGATCCGTTCCGCCGAAACGTAGGAGAGCAATCCTTTCAGCGAGACGGCGGCCGCCGCCGTCTCTTCATCGACCGAAAAATCCAGAACGGCGGCAAAGCGCAGCGCGCGCAGGATGCGAAGACTGTCCTCCCGAAATCGGCAGGCAGGGTCCCCCACGGCGCGGATCAGCCGCGCCCGCAGATCCGCCCTGCCCCCGAAGGGATCTCTGAGCCCCTCCCCCGGCCGGTACGCCATGGCGTTCACGGTCAGGTCGCGTCTGGCAAGATCCGCCGTGATATCGTCCGTAAAGAGTACCTCGTCGGGGTGGCGGTGGTCGCTGTAGGCGCAGTCCTTCCGAAAGGTCGTGAGCTCCAGATCCATGCCGCCGATCACCACTGTGAGCGTGCCGTGCTTCAGGCCCGTCTCAATGCAGCGGTAGTCTGAAAAAATCTCGCGGGTCTTCTGCGGCTCGCAGGAGACGGCGATATCATAATCCGCGGGCTGCCTGCCCCTGAGGCGGTCGCGCACCGACCCGCCGACCAGATACCCGGCGCAGCCGTTTTGCTCCAGCACGGCAAACGCCTCGGCGACGGGCGCGGGCAGATCGGGAAAAAGAGGACGGGACAAAAGGATCCCTCCTTTCATTCGAATAGACCGGTTGCGGCATCGCGCAAGCGGACGTCGTTGCAGGTTCCAGTATAAACGAAAAAGAGCCGGGCTGTCAAGCGCCCGGCTCCCTGCTGTTGTTATACGCGCCGCGCGCGGCGCGTTCCTTTTTTGTCTTTGCCCGTTTTATCAGCCCCTGTTCATGCCGCCGAAGCCGAAGGGGAAGGGATAGTAACCGTAGCCCTCGTCTTCCGAATAACCGTAGTCGCTCTGCTCGCCGCCCGTCTCGGTATCCGCCGCGCGCTCGCTCTGGCCGACGGTCACGGTAAGAGACTGCTCGCCTTCTTCAGTCTGCACGGTCAGCGTCAGCTCGCCGCCGCTGCCGGCCGCCGACACGGCGGCGGAGACCTCGGAGGTGGAGGAGACCGACTTGCCGTTCACCCCGGTGATCAGGTCGCCGGCTTTCAGGCCCGCCGTCTCGGCGGGGCCGCCCGCTTCGACCGCCTTGACGTACACGCCGCCCTCGGCAGCCGCCAGCGACACGCCGATATAGGGCTTTTGCACGGTGCCGTTTTCGATGATGGATACCACGATGTCGCGAACGGAATCGATGGGGATCGCGAAGCCGATGTTATCGATGGAAGCTTCGCCGGAGGAATTCGAGGAGTATTTCGCGTTGGTGATGCCGATGACCTCGCCGTACATATTGAACAGCGCGCCGCCGGAGTTGCCGGAATTGATGGCGGCGTCGGTCTGGATCAGGTTCATCGTAACGCCGGCGCTTAAGGTCACGGCGCGGTTCAGGGCGCTGATGCTGCCCTTGGTCAGGGAGAAAGTAAGCTCGCCGAGCGGGTTGCCGATCGCGATCACGCCGTCGCCCACATTCGCGGTGGAGGAAGAGCCGAGGGTAACGGGGGTAAGGCCTTCGGCCTCGATCTTGAGCACCGCGAGATCGCTGCTCTCGTCGCCGCCGACGAAGGTTGCCTCATAGGTCTTGTCGTCGTAGGTGGTCACGGTGATGGAGGAGGATTTCTCAATGACGTGGAAGTTCGTAAGAATATAGCCGTCCTCGCTGATGATAAAGCCGGAGCCGGAGGCGGCCGAGGCGGTGCGCATACCCCAGAAGTTGGTGGTGATCACGGAGGTGGAGATGCCTACGGTGGAACCGACGTTCGCGGCGTAGACCTCCGCCGCCGTCATCAGCGTGCCGTTATCCTTATAGGATACGTTCACCGTTTCGGCGACGCGGCTGCTTTCCACGATCGCGGTGGAGCCCGCCGTACCGGCGGAGCGGCTGCCGCCGGCGATCGCCGCGCCCGCGGCGCCGCCGATCAGAGAGCAGCAGAGCGCCAGCGCCGCGACCTTGAGGCCGGTGTGTTTTTTCTTTTCGCGCTTTTCGGGCGCGTAGGGCGTTTCGGCGCGCTGTACGGGCGCCTGGGTGAATTCGTAGGGGGTGTATCCGGTATCTCTGCCGGCGTTCTGATATTCGTTATACATGATCGATTGCTCCTTTCGGTATTCCTTTCTGTGTTTCTGGGCACAGTTTACCGCCGAAAATTTAAATCAAATTAAAAAAACGGCCCGTTCGGACCGTCAGGTTTTTTTCAGGTTTCCTCCCGTTCTTCGGGCGTCACGGTCTCGATCTGAAAGCGGGGCCGTTTCTTTGTTTCCATATACGTTTTATAGGCGTATTCGCCCAGAATGCGCAGCGACCCGAACACAAGACACGCGACGAGCCAGAGAGAACTCAGCAGCAGCCACGGCAGCGAGAGCGCCCCCGCGCGGACGGAAAACACCGCCGTGCAGACGGCCGAGGCGAGGAACAGCAGAGCCGAAAGCGCCGCCGCCGCCGTCACGGCATAGAGCGGCGCGGGCGAAAAGGAGGTGACGGCCTCAGCCGCA
>CADBOC010000005.1 GCA_902796175.1 Oscillospiraceae bacterium
AAGCTGGAAGAATGCGCCGACGCCTGCGAGGACGTCGCGGACACCATCGAAGCCGTGGTCATGAAAAACACCTGACGGAGATCAGGCATTGTTCGCCTCGATAAGCGTAAAGCGCCAACATATGCGATCAAAGAAACAGACGCACCTTGAAGGTGGGTCTGTTTGATCATCGGGTATTGAATCGAAAGCGGATGCTGCGTTTGTTGCAGAAACCGCACATGAAGCATTCATGCCGGGGAAATAAAAATGGAACCTGCCGTTTTTGGTAAAGTCACAAATAAAGTGTGCCAAATTTCGACAGAATTCCACCCAATTCCTGATGATCGATCAACATTTTTTTCATCGTCAACGTACTGCATGATATCTTCAACATTGCACCCGAAATATTCATTGGCTTTCATTTACAAGCCTCCTTTCGGAGACCAGTATACAGCTTTTGAACCTTCAGCTCGATCCGACGGTTTATTTTGCGCTTACGATCGGATTTTTAAGCGTATATGTTTTTTCGCAAAGCTCTCCGGTCTCTTCATCATCTACGCGCCATTCGCCGCGATAGAAGTCCCTGCCGCGTACGAGCACATGGTCTGAATACACTTCCACTTCAACGCCGTCGCCCGTTTTTTTGTAAACCTCATTGTCGTTTTCACCGCTGAGTTCCGTGATGCGGGGCAGATAGATCTCGGGATAGCCGTTGTTGGAATGGAAGGACCAGAACAGATACAACGGCATATGCGTATGCCCGCAGAAATAAAACAGATCGTTGGTTTTATTGTACTCAGCCAGCATATCGACCAGACGGTCGGTGGAATTGCCTTCTTCGTCGATGACTTCATCAGAGGGGTAGTGCGAGAAAACAAACACGGGTTTGCCGCTGTCTTTCGCCTCATTCAGAACGCCTTCAAGCCAGGCAAACTGCTCTTGGGTCATCATCATTTCATAGACGAGGTGCGCTTCCATCCCCAGCACGATGAAATAGCAGCCGTCGATCACCTGATAATAATACGGATGAGAAAGCTCTCTGCCGAACATCGCTTTCGTGTAATCATACCAGCGGTTCTGCAGCTTTTCATAATCGCCGTTTCCGTTTCCGATATCGTGGTTCCCCATAACAGGCAAAATCGTTTCATTCCGCATGATCCTGTTGACGGAACCGTGGAAGAGCATATTTTCGATATGCTGACCGTTCATGGTGTTATCGCCCAAAAAAACCACTGCGTCGTGCCCGCTCCGGTTTCTGGTAACATCCTGCAGACACTTTGCGAAGACCTTATACCTTGTTGTGTTGTTTCCTTCGATGTGCGTATCGGAAATGACGGCGTAGTTCAGCTTGCAGCTTTCCGGTTCACGCACATCGTAATTGCCGTGCGTGTTAAATCCGACGGTCAAGAGCGCCGCGCCTGCCACCAAAACAGCCAGAACGCGCAAAAAAAATGATCTCATTCTTAATCCTCCTTTTTATAAAACGCGGATACGACCTGTTCTGCCGCGTTGTTGCACGGTACGTTCAAAAAACCGGAGAGATTCGTTTCGTAAATGTAAGAACGTTTTTGTTGTTTTGATACAGATAGGAAACGGAATCCATACTCTTTTTTACAAGATAAACGCCAAGTCCTCCGATCTTTCGCTCTTCTGCCGAAAGGGTGACGTCGGGATCCGGCTTCTTTAAGGGGTCGTAAGGGACGCCGGAGTCAAGAAAAACGATCTGTACGACGCCGTCTGTTTCGGAGATCCGGATCTCTGCTTCTCCGTTGCCGTCGGGATAAGCGTAGTTTGCAATGTTGACAAAGATCTCTTCCACCGAAAGCTCGATCGCCATTTGGATCCTGAGCGGACAATCCCTCTCAGAAAGAAACGCGTCAATAAAAGCGATCACGTCTTCCAGCTTGTCGTTTTTTGCCGGAACAATCAAATTCTGCAATCTTCATTCCCTCCCAAAGCTTTGAGCCGCTGATCAGCGGGTACACAGATCTGTCATGCCGTTCCAGAATGCATTACATTCATACATTTTCAGTATAACAAAAATACAGATAAAAAGCAAGCGTCCGGGGGCAAAAAAACCGGAGAACAGACATAAAAAGTTCATCTCTCGGCAAGCCCGATCTCTGCCGCGACAGCATAATGATCGGAAACGATCTTCTGCTCGGTGCGGAACTCCAAAGGCCGGCAGCCCCTCAGAAAAATATAGTCGATCCTTTTATCCGGCGCGTCGGAAGGGAAGGTGTTCCCGGCTTTGCCAAGCGTTTTTGCCGTGTCGCAGAAAACAGTTTCCAGATCACGGATAACGGGATCGTCCGGTTCCGCGTTGAGATCTCCCATCAGAACGATCGGCATTTCGGTTTCATCTGCGATCGAAAGGACCGTTCTGACGGCATTGCGCCGTTCTTCAGGCGTAAGGCCGAAATGTGTGGAAAGGACCGTAACGGGGCAGCCCCCCGCATCGATCACAGCCCGGATGATACAGCGGGGCTCAAAACCGCTCCTTTTCTCAGACTCAGCCGGATCGGGGATCGGATAAACCTCAGAACAAATAACCGGCAGACGCGACACGAGCATGTTGCCGTATTCTTTATGATCCCCCAAAGAGATCGCTTTCCCGAAAATCGTCTCCGCGCCCAGCATATCCCGAAACAGCGCGGGCGTATCGGGGAAGGCCGGATCCGATATGCCGACGCCTCTGCGCACCTCATTGAACCCGAAAACATCCGCGCGGATCTTCGCCGCATGGCGCGCCATCAAAGGCAGATCGATCACGTCGCCCGGCAGATCATGCCTTCGCCCGTGCTGGATGTTGAATGTTGCGACTCTGATGTTCATACTGAAACACCCCTCCTTTTAACGCGGACCGCACGCGCCGCTGACGCGTTATCCGACGGCCCACTGCACAAGAGTGCTGATGTTGGAAAAGAACAGCGAAACCGCAACGATCGCAACAATGAACAGAAGATTCACCTTCCATTCGCTTGCGAGCAGGCCTATAAACTCACGCATCTGCGCGTTCGGCCAGAAATACCACTTTGTTTTTGCGCCGACTCCGTCTGCGCGCATACCGGCCCCGGCGGCAAACATGCCGCTGCGGAAGACATGATAATTGGTCGTGGAAAAAAGGATGTTCGCCTCCGGTTTACAGCGATCCGCGATCTCTTTCGAAAAACGCATATTCTCAAGCGTTGTAGTGGACCGCGTCTCGGGAAAGATCAGACGTTCGTCTATGCCCTGTTCGATCAGGTAGTTTTTGATACACGCCGCCTCGCTGATCACTTCGTCGCCGCCCTTGCCGCCTGACGGAATGAAGCGCGCCTCTTTGCCGGTTTCGTCAAGCTGGCGGCGGTAAAAGGCGATCGCGCGATCGATCCTGCCCCGCAGCAAAGGCAGGGGCTTTCCGTCGTCGCCGACGCGACAGCCGAGAATGATGATGAAATCCTTGTTCCGTTCCGGTTCATGACGCGCGGCAAACTGCGTGCAGAACACGGCGGAGCACAGAATGCATTCAAAGTACACGAACGCGGTGGAGATCGCAACGCGCAGCATCGCGTCCCGAACGCTTGTCAGTTCCGTATCCGTTGAATTCGGATTCAGGTAGGCGGTGAACACACACATAACAGATCCGGCAAACAGTACCAGACTGATCAGGATGCCGAAGAGATTGTTTTTGCCGAATCCTTCGTGACGGATCAGGGAAAGATTGCTCAGAGACATGAACAGGGAAAACAGGACGATCGCCGGAAGGGAGAGCGCGAAAAGGATCATCATGATAAACCCCGCGTAATTAAAGATCCGCCAGGCGTCGAAGATATCAGGGCGAACGATCACTGCGCAAACAAGGCCGAGATAGAGCAGGCTCTGCAGCCCAAAGAAAAGCGAAAGGGCAAAGCTGAGCATCGTTTTATATGAAAAGAACTGTTTTCGCTTATTTTTTCGGAATAATAACAGGCATACAGAAAACGCGTACAGCATAAAAACAGTCATGCCGAGCAGCGTGAACCCGTATCCGCCGTAATCGTACCCGGAAATATACATGGTTCCGGTTTTCAGTACCTTGATGGGCAGTCTTACCATTGTCAGCTCGTTGGTGTTTTCTTGATTGTATATCGTGATTGTGACTACGCATTCGCCTGTTTTGACCGGCCGGAAAACAAACTTGGAATAAACGCCGAGATGTTTTATCTCTGTATTTTCGATCAATCCGGGAGCCGAGTAGGAAACATCCGTATTGTCGGAGCCGAACGGATTGTTCACATAAAGCGTATAGCTCCGGGACGCCAGGACCGCCGCAACGACAGTCAGGATGATGATCGCCGGAAAACCGGCAGCAAGAAACCATTTTTTTCTGTTCATACGTTTTACCTTTCAGACGGGGCAAAAAATTTTCGGTTTTGTCATACATTTTGACCTGAATCGTGCTATAATGATCCAAATCAAAATCACGGACGCAGCCTGCGCCTTCTGATGCGGCGCGGAGGCAGACCCGAAAAAAAGGATCGTTATGTATAAATATGAACTGCATTGTCACACGGGAGACGTTTCGCTGTGCGCAAAGATCAGCCCGGAAGATCTTGTGCGGCGTTATGACAAAGCCGGATACAGCGGACTTGTTCTTACAAACCACTTCAGTCCGATGACGTTCTGGCGAACCGGTATGTTCGCGACAAAAAAGCAGATCGCGCGTTATCTTTCCGCTTATGACAGGATCCGGGCTTTTGCGGGAACGGATTTCACAGCGCTTCTGGGCTTAGAGCTCAGGCATTACGGCACTGTCAACGATTATCTTGTTTACGGCGTAGATGAAAGCTGGCTGCTCACACAAACGGATATGCTGTTCTGGAATGAGAAAAAAATGTCGGAACGGCTGCACGGCAGGGGATATCTTGTTTATCAGGCGCATCCGTTCAGACCGATGTTCCGGCGGTGCGACCCGCTACTGCTCGACGGCGTCGAAGTATTCAACGGACACACGGAAATGCCGGGGAACGCGCAGGCGCTTGCCTGGGCGCGTTTTCACAAAAAAGCGATGATCAGCGGAAGCGACACGCATCGGGAGGAAGACCCGATCTCGGGAGGGATCTGCACCGACGTCCGGATACGGTCAAACGAAGATCTGCTTTCGGTGCTGCGGTCGGAACAATATCGTCTGCTGGGAGAGTTTGCAGTATGAAACGGCATGACCTGTTATGAGCCGGAAAAAGAGTCCCCTCTGCGCCGAAGCTGAACAGAAAGGCGCGCCCGGCTCTTATCCGCGCATATAGACGTCGGCGTCAAGCATGCCAAGCCGCTTTGCGTGAAAGACCGTTTCCACCTGCAGCAGCGTCAGATTCGCGGCGTTTGAAAAAATACCGAACAGGATCTCGAAAAACATGGCGTCGATGATCGCGGTCTCCGGAATGCCGAGCCACGAAAAGATAACGGCGTAAGAAAGCAGGTTCTGCCCCGGTACGGGCGGGGTCACCACGAACAGCAGAACGGCGAACAGCGCGGCGGTAAACTGCCTGAAAATATCGACCGGCACCTGATATACTCCCATGGTGTACATGGTAAAAACCAGCGCGCCTACCGTGCTGATCGGCATATACAGAACAAGCCCCTGCGGCAGATACGTCTTGATAAAATTGGGATCGATCCCCAACCGACGGATGCAGGAACGCTCCGCCGCTTCATAGGCGTTGTCGTCGAGTTCCCCCGCTTTGAGCGTAAGCAGAAACGGGTCTCTGAGCCTTTGAAGCAGAGAACGGAAAGGGACCTTTGTACGAAAAGACAGCAGCAGCGGCGCCGCGGTAAGAACCAGAAGCGAGACGGCGAAAGCCAACGCAAGCGGGAGCCACATGCCGAGCAGCGAACGGATCTGTCTTCGCCAGATCATCAGACACAGAAACACCGACGCCGATATCGGCACAAGATAACTGACCCATTTTGCGACGAGCATGCCCAGCATATTGATCTGACGAACCGCATTTCTCAGCACGTCGGCATGCTCGCCCAAAGACAGCAGCGCGCCGCCGCTCAAAATGGCAAGCAGAAAAAGCTGCGGCGTATCCGCGTCAAAGAAGGGTTCCGCAATGTTGTGGGGAATCAGATTATAGAGGAACTGTTTTCCCTGCGACAAAAAGCTTTGCGCGGCGTTTTCAGCCGGAGCGGCAAACGAGAACGCGGGGCGCGTACAGAAGAACGTAAAGACCGTGATCAGTGAAGTGGAAAGAAAAAAACGCCCGATCACGGATATGACGCTGCCGCCCTGTTTGCTGATGCCTTTTGTGTTCAGAATGCTGGTAACAGCCATAAAGAATACGATCGGGCCGGATATGGCGCTGAGCAGTCTGCTCCACAGGTCGAAACCGGTATCCAGGAAGGTCTCCGATACGGAAACCCGGAATGATTCCGGCAGCAAAAACAAGCCGGCAACGCCCGTCAGGATACCGATCATGATCGCGGGCAGTATTTTTGCGGCCGCGTTCAGCCTTCTGTTCGGCAAATGCAGACGCAGGGTGTTTTTGCCGAAGCCGTAGCTGTATTTGGGGTACAGACCGATTGCCGTCATCAGGGAGCTGTTCCAATCCCCGAGCGCCTCAGACGTCTGATTCATCGGGTTGAACGGTTCGCCGCTCAGCTCCAGACGGATCTGCGTCCGTCCCGGGCGCGGCTCTATGTTCGCGGTGACGGCGGTTGTTTCCTTCAGATGTTCCCGCATGCGCAGCAGAAGCTCTTCCAGTAAAAGTGAAGCGCGCAGACAGTCTTTTCGTTCGATACGAAGCGCTGTGAGTTCTTCTCGCAGCCATTCGGAGAACAGATCGATCTCGTCGGCAGACAGGTCAAATGTTTCGCTTATCACAAGACGCCGCATGGTAAATAACCTCTCTTATTCATGAACACGAGGCTCATAATGGATCATATCAAATCATCAGCTCCCGTTGCATTGCGTCCCCATCACGGTATGTGCTTTCATTATTATGAGGGAAAAGGCTATGACGCCGAATTTACGGATCAGTTAGGCATGCTGATCGAAGAGCTGTCGCGTACGCCTGCTCGCACGGTCCGGTTAACGGCTTCGTCGGACGCCGTCTGCGAAAACTGCCCGAACAACCGCAGCGGCGTTTGCGCAGACCTTCTCAAAGTCGCCCGCTATGATAAAGCCGTTCTCGACGCCTGCGGTCTTCACTTCGGCGATACGGTACCCTACGGTGTTTTCCTCTCTCTGGTGAAGGAAAGGATCCTTGACGCAGGTTTGCGAAGAGGGATCTGCGGAGATTGCTGCTGGGATCACCTTTGCGGAAGATCACGATAACCATAAGGCGAAAAAGGACTTTTTTCGCCTTCGTAATTGTAACACAGTTTGCATAACGCGTCAAGAAAAAGGAAATGATCACGGCCGTTCCGCCTGATTTATTTCCTTTGGCAATTGCATCGGCGGTATTATTATGATATACTGTTTCCAAAAAAGAGAGAGGGGTTTCGATTATGATCTCTGCGCCCACTGTTTTCATGCGCTTGTTCAGCATTCTTACGACGCTCAGCATCCTGCTGGCGACGGTCGTGAGCGAGCATTCGGAAAGACCCGATTTTATACCGGGGAAAGAACTGACGCAAACGCCTTTTTCGTGCGAGGCGGAAACCCAGGACGGCAGCGCTGAGGCGGAGGACCTGGCCCTCGCGTTCAACGCCGTATACCGGGTATTCGGCGGCGTGGATACGGAAGATCTGCTTGTTTTCAGATACGGAAACGAGCCTACATGGTATGAATGGATGGCGCTTAAGACCGCGTGGTGCCGGGATGCGGACTTCGTACGGGGCGTAAAGGACCGCATCCGTGATTTTCCGCAGACCGACAACGGCTATCTGTGGTCATGGGGCGATTCTCCCTGCTGGCATTCCGGGAACGGCGTACTGCACTACGACGGCTTGTTCCGTTATGTGGTCGCTGTCGCCGATCTGCTGCGATGGTCCGGGGAGACAGGTTTTCTTGAGGAGAAGGACGTCACGACTTACGGATCGGATCCTGCCGTGGACGCCTCAGAAGGAAAGACCGTTTATGAAAAATGCGCGCTTGCCATGCGCTACGCGGCAAACGAGCTCAACGGCAGCGAAGGGCTGATCACCATTACGGAAAAATCCGCTTATCTTGCGGACGGCGTTACGCGCTTTGACGTGGGAACGGACGGGAATTACGTATGGAACAACACCGGACGCGCTGGTTCTTCCCCCTCAAATTACTGGGATAACCTCTGCATCGGCAATCAGGACGCATATGAGACGGCGCTCTATTATAACGCGCTGAACGCAATGCGGGATATCGAACGGATGCGGGGCGACGAAGCCGCGGCGTTCGGATGCGAAAAGCTTGCCGCAAAGGTCAAAGGGAGATATGACGATCTGTTCTGGAATCCGAAAACCGGGCGCTATATCGCCTGCGTTGACGCGGACGGAAAACGCTGGGATCCGGGCCTTACGTTCCTGAACGTGGAAGCGCTCTCTTACGGCCTCGGCGATGCGCGGAAGGCGGAACAGATCTTCTCGTGGCTGGACGGGACGAGGATCGTCTGCTCCGATTCCCTTCGCGGCAGTGAGATCATGGATTATTCCGTTTTTCTCAACCGGAATCTCGGACTGTTCACCGTGAAGGAACGCATGCCGTTTGCGCCTGCGACGAATACGGTAAGCATTGAGCGCGTATCCGGTCTCGGCGAACCGTGGTGGCACTCGCTGGACGGCGCGATCAACATCGGCGCGAGAAACAACGCGTTCTTCGGTCAGCATCTGGAGAACGGCGGATACATCTTCTACCCGGTTTATTATGAACTGGTCGCCCGGCAGATGTATCTCGGCGCCGACAGCGTAAAAAAGCGCGCGGGGGAGCTTGCGGCGGTATATCGCTTCAACGGTTTTAACTCCGACGTCGGCGGATGGGCCGAGGGACTCAACGGCGAGTTCCCGGAAAACGGCATCGTATCCCGCGCGTTTATTTCCTCTCTTGCGGGGATTGACGCGACCGTCGACGGTCTTACGGTACGCCCGGACGTTCCGACCGGGATCCGTTCGCTCGGCGTTGACGCGCTGCGGTACCGGGGCGTTCCCGTTCGCGTCTGCGTCGGAGCGGACAGCATGACGCTCACAGCGGAAGCCGCGCTCAGCGGGATACTGCGGTATTATCCGGCAGCCGCGGGGAACTATTCCGTCACCGTTACCGAGGCGGACGGAACAAGCCGCGCCAAAACCGTTTCAACGGATGCAAACGGCGCCGTCGCGATCGATATGGCTGCAGAAAACGCCGTTTCGTTTGTCATTCTTTCCGACTGATCATCCTGTTTGCGCCTCCGTCGGCCCTTCGGGCCTGTTTTACAGGAACACCAACGGATCAGTCGGTCAAAAAAAGGGAGCGATCGAATGAATAGAATGAATTATGATTACAGCAAAACGCTGTGGATGAAAATGTTTCTGGCGGAACCGGATTTTCCGAACAGCCGCTCAAGGGTATACATTACGTTCGAACAGGCGCTTGAGATCATCAAAACGGTTGACGTTTTAACACAGGGGATCCCGAAGATCGTATATCTTGTCGGGTGGCAGGGCCTTGGACACGACGATCTTTATCCGGCTATGGATTCCGTAAATCCGTTTCTTAAACGCGATTGCGACAACAATGCGAAAGACAGCCTATGGTGGCTGTTCCGTGAAGCGAAAAAGTATCATACCGTCGTCAGCGTGCACGGAAACGTATCGGACGCGGTCGAACAGACGCCCCTTTTTGAACCGCTTGTAAAAGCGGATGCGCTTGTGAACGATCTTGAAGGGCGCCCCGCCGTTCTGCAGATCCTCAACGGCAGAAACTGCTATAAAACTTCTTACAGGCAATTGTGGGAAAGCGGGATCTTCAAAGAGCTTTTTGAACGGTTTTGTGATACGGTTCCCGTAAGGGAGGCAGGAACAGTCCATCTCGATAATTTCTGCCTCGCGGAAAGCCTGAATCCGCAAACATATCTGGAAGCGCAGGACGCCGCCCGGAATCATATGCTGGACTATATCCGATCTTTGGGGATCGACGTTACCAGCGAGTATACCTACCGCGAGGCGCATTTCAGAAACGAATCCCTTACCCACCCGAACAGAGCGCTTTACGCAACAACGGGAGAGGATATGACCGAGGTGCCGTGGGAGAGCATTCCCATACGTACGCTGGGCAGGATCCCCGCGACATGGTGGACGAGCTGCATGAGTATGCGCGAATGCATTGAGATCCCGCCGGAAGTCTACAGCGGTCATCTGACCGACAGCGCTCTGATGAAGGTGTTTTACGGCGCCATGCATGGAGAGGATATCTGGCAGCGGTACGGGAACCGCGCCTCGGATTGGACGCCCGCGTTTGTGCGTGAATTCTGTACCTGTCAGCTTCCGTACGTTTATCTTAACCGGTATAAGCGGCTGCGGTATGAAGAGGATACCTCAGCCTCGGAAGACGAAAGATATACCGTCTTTTTTTCGGATGGCGTGATAAGCCGCGCGAAAGATCTTTCCATTCGCAAAAACGGGGTTTTTCTGAAACAGGGAGGCGACGTTCTTCTTCCGCTGGATGAGGGAAACCGCGTCTTTATCGCCTATTCCGAAAACGGAAAAACAGGAGAATGGGGAATCCCGGACGCCGTTTTTGCGCAGGCTGACGTTTTTGAGATCACAGCCGGGGGAAATATACCGCGCCAAACCGCCGAGGTCAGAGCCGGAACGATCCGGATGTCCGTTCCGCCGGGAACAGCGCTCGCGCTTCGTGCTGTCGAAGCATGAACAGCGATCCGGGGAGACAGGAAACCGATCTGCGGATCAGCTTTTTTGAATGACGCCCGCCGTGAAAACAAAATCACATCCGTCACACACCAAAAAAACAGTCCCGATCCTGAAACCGGGACTGTTTTTTTGTATATACGAAAACAAATGAGGATATCTTCCGTCGCCGAACGGAAACCTGCAGAGACAGAGCCTGATATAAGAGGGATCGTACGCGAACGGTTCGAGGCCGCCCTTCGCCCGGGCCAAAAGCGTATTTTACCGCGCGGTCGGTATGTCGAGGATCTGCCCCATGTTGCTTTCACCCGTAAAGAGGTTGAAACGCAGGGTAAGATCCTTTCCGCCGCGGTTGAGTTCCATCACAATATCCCTGTCGCTGCCGGGCTCATAATACGCGTCCTTCACCGTGAAATCGGAACGGGCGAATACCTTCACGAGCGCGTCTACGTCCACGCCCCTGTATTCCGCCGCGTTATCCGAGACAAAGAGAACGTTTCCGCAGATATGGTTGATGCCGGCGAGCAGCACCTTCTGCGGGATGCTGAACGCGAGGTTCGAATAGCGGAAGAAGAATACGTCCGGGTCGTTCACAAAGACGCGGGAGTCGAGCTGACGCCGGAAGATCGAGTTCTTGATCGCGTTCTGGGCGGAGGGGATCTCATTGTTGATGCCGAGCTTGTTGTAGAATTTGCCGCTGTATTTCAGATCCACGTCGCAGGAAATACGGCAGGCGTCCACTCTGCCGAAGGCCGCGCCGAGGGGAACGCCGCAGCCGAGTATCAGCTTGTCGCCGCAGCATTCGCGCAGAAAATCCATTGCTTCGCACATGATCGTGCCGCGCGATTTGTTAAGACGCGGGTACATGCACTGGCTGTACAGAAAGTCGAGCTTCACCATGTCGTAGTTCCACTCGTTCAGGATCACATTGAAAAAGCTGCGGATGTGTTCGCGCACTTCTTCGTTGTAGAAATCGAGGGTATAAGCGCCTCCCCAGGCGAATACGCCCAGGATCGGTTTTCCGTTGTCGTAGCGGATGACCCAATCCGGGTGCTCATAGTAGGTGCGGGACTTGATCTGCACGTTGAACGGCGCAAGCCAGATGCCCGCCATGTAGCCTTTGCTGTGGATGCGGCTGGCGATCTCGCCCATGCCGCAGGGGAATTTTGCCGGATTCGGTTCAGTCCAGTCGCCGACAAAAGTCTCATAGCCGTCGTCCACCTGAAAGATGGAAACGCTGTCGCGCACGATATCAAGGCTGTTCAGATCGCGTGTAATGATCTCTTCGTCGATCTTCTGGAAGTAATTGTACCATGACGTATAGCCGGACAAATGATCGATGCGCGGCTTTTTCACGCCCATCTCAGAGAAGTAACAGTCAAACACATCGGACTCGCCGCCTGTAAAGTACACAAGATCGAACATCCGGTAGGTTTCGCCTGCTTCAAGCGTTACGCCTTCCACGTCTTTTGCCGCCGTCAGCACGTTGCCGTTCATATCATGCGTGAATACGGTAAAGCCCTGCCGTTCGGTCAGCGAGCCGATAAAAAACAGGGTATCTCCGTTTTTAACATAGGTATAGCAGTGGCTGTGGAACACCCCTGCCTTTTTCGGTTCCTCCACAAAGCGGCAATCACCCGAAATGCCCGCAAGCAGGAACAGCTCTTTCTTTTTCGCAATGGGCGTGATGGCGGGCATGGTATCGCCGCGGCGGTATTCGCGGGTCGTGGACCAGCTCTGGTATCCGTTCGCGAGCACGCGGTCATCCGCCATATAAACAAAGGGGAACTGCAAAGAAAAACGCCGCATGGAGATCCGTTTTTTCGCGGTGACGCTGCATGTTACGGCGCTGTCCGTAAGCGTCAGCGACGCCTCGAACGCTTCTGACGACGAAGCGCAGTCCGTAACGCGGATCCCGTCGCATTCATATACAAAGGTAAAGGAAGGATGTTTCATGATGAGCCTCCTGTAAGTCCTTTTTTTATAAGTATACTGATTTTTACGGCTTTGTCAATTTGTTTTAAAAAGAATCCTTTTTTTGCGTTCCCGTTCTTGTTTTCGGTTTTCGGCTGTGCTAATATAATCACAGTCGGCAAAAAAAGGGGATGCGGGTTCATGTCAAAAGGTCTGTCGTTCGGAGAGCGGATCGAAGCGAGAGTCAGCGCGCAGCGAGCGGCTCAGATATTCGGCCGCCGAATGGGCGCCGCGCAGAAGCGCCGCCTGCTGAAAGGCGGCATATACAGACCGCAGGATCTCGCTTTTGTGCGGGAGCGGATCGCCGAAACGTTATCGCCGCTCACGGCCCGTTTTGCTCAACCTGGTTTTTCCGCCTCGGCGTTTCCAAAGCGAACCCTTGACCGCGCGCCGTTCTGGGTATTTTTGCCGGAAGGGGAGGAGAGAGCCGCCCCCGTGGCGCTGCTTTGCCTCGCCTTTCTCAGAGAGCAGACGAAGCGCTTTGGAGAGGTGCAGGTGCTGACGCTGAAAAACGTACGCTCTTTCGTGGAGCTGCCGCGCGTCATCGAGGCGCGGTGGTTCGAACGAACGCTCGGACCGGCGGCGCTTGCCGATTTTCTGAGGGCGGCAGTTCTCAGCGCTTACGGCGGCGTATGGGTCGATCCTTTCGTGCTCTTTCTGAGGGAGCCGGACGCGGCGCTGACGCAGGCTCAGTTTTACGGCGTGCGTCATACCGAACGTCTGGCTCTGAGGCCGGACGCCGGCATGTGGGACCGCCGCCTTATCGCCGCGAAGGCCGATTCACGGGCGTTGAATTATGTGCGGGAGGCGTATATCCTATGGTGGGAACAGTACGACGCCGAGCCAGACGACGCGCTCTTTGACCATTTTCTGTATACGGCTGTCCGCGCCCTGCCGGACGTAGCCGTTCAGGTCCACAAGGGCGGCGCGCTGCTGCCGACGTTCGACGATCTTGCTCCTATTCTGAACGCACCCTACGATCCCTCGCTTGAAGCGATGCTGCTCGACGGTTCCTACGCCTTTCCGGCAGGAAAAGGGGAGTCGGGTGAACCGGGTTCTTTTTTCGAAGTGCTGCTGGCAAGACAAAAAACGAAAAACGGATAACGAAAAGGGCAGACGCGAAAATCTGCCCTTTATATTATGAGACGGAACGCAGGGCGTTCCTTTTTTTCTGTCTGCAGAAAAGGACCGCCCGGCGTTTTTATGCGCTTACATCCCCATCGATTCCTCGGTCAGCTTCATAAAGTCCACCTTTTCAAGCGGCGTATGAGGCAGCTCTTTTCGGAAGACGATATCGCGCGGAACAGAGAATTTGCTCAGGTTCTCTTTGCACGCCTTAATGATCTGCTCGCGGAAATCCTCCTCGTCGCCGGCCTCCTTCGTTGTGACGAACAGGCGGATCATGGGCTTTCCCTCCGGCGTTTTGCCCTGTACCGCGCAGGATTCGCGCACAAACGGGAGCGTATCCATCAAATTCTCGATATCCACCGGATACGCGTTGTAGCCGGAGATAATGATCAGGCGCTTTTTGCGTCCGGCAAAGAAATAGAAGCCGTCGTCGTCTTTGTATCCAAGGTCGCCGGAGCGGACCCACGCGGTCCCCTCTTTGTCATAGTACAGACCTTCGTCCGGCGGACAGTCTTTGGTCAGATAGCCGCTCATGATGGTTGGCCCGGCGATGCAGATCTCACCCACGGTGCCGTTGGGTACTTCGTTGCCGTCGTCGTCCCAGATCGCCATACGCACGTTTTCAAGCGGCTTGCCGACAGAGCCCTCTTTATAGACCCAGTTTGTGTTGGCGCAGCAAACGGAGCCTACCTCCGTCAGGCCGTAGCCCTGGCGCAGCCTCGCGCCGGTACCGTTCTTTTTCAGCATCTCGTTGAAGCAGTTTATGAACGCGGGGGAGCAATCGTCGCCGCCCACGAACATCATACGCGTGTTGCCGAGATGCGGGCCGTCGAACCCCTTGGTGTGATAGAGCTTTTTGAACATGTTCGGGATGCCGATGATGCCGGATACGCGGTTTTCTTTATAAAGACGCACGGTACGCTTTGCGTTGAACTGCATCATGGGAATGATGCGGGCGGCGTTGCACATCGTCATATGCATGGCGACAACAAGACCGAAAGCGTGGAAGAAGGGCAGAATAATGATCTCGCTCTCAACGCCCGGTTCAAGAATGTGGTCGATGTAGCCGAGTGAATACACGTTCTCGTTGATGGCGCGGGACGAAAGCTTGATGGTCTTGCTTTTGCCGGTGGTGCCGCCGCCGTTCAGGTAGACCGCGATATCCTCACCGTTGCCCTTCAGGCCTTCAACGGACTTGCCGCGGTATTTGTTCACGATGGTCCTGTATTCCGTTACGTTTTTGAATTTCGGATACAGGGAGGTGATCAGAGCTTCGCCGACGCGCGTGAGCGGTTTTTTGATCTTTGACGCGTAATCCGAGTTGCGGCAGACGATCACGGGCATATTCAGAGCATTGAGCGCCTTTACATGGGAACGGGCGAGCAGATCCATGATCATAACGCCCTTGGAGCCCGACTCCCGGATCGTTTCGAGAAGTACCTCGGTGGGCAGCAGCGGATGAACAAAATTGATGGTGACGCCGATCTTGTTCAGCGCGTAGAACATGGTGATGCTCTCCACGTTCGTGGGGGTGAAGATCGTGAACACATCGTAGCGCTTGAAATGCAGAACCTTCTGAAAGTAATAGGCGATGGCGTTCACGTCCTCCAGAAATTCGCTGCGCTTGCCTTTGTACCCCAAATGCTGGAACGCGTCATATTCCCCGTACTGGGTGGTGGCCGCCATGTAGAACTCACTGCAGTTCAGATCGCCTGCGTGCGGCATATAGTTGACCGGCTGCGAGGCGTTCGAAGCGCCGGCGGTTTTTGTTGCGGTTTCCATTGTTTTTTTCTCTCTCCCCTATGTTGCAGATTTGTTACATAACAATGTCCATTTTACTAAAAACGCGAAAAAAATCAAGGATTTTTATGCATCTTTAACAAGAATCGGAGAAGTGGCGTTTATTATACACAATCTCAGCAAGTGTTGCACAAACTGACTTGTTTTTTTTCCATTTTTTTGCTACAATGTTCCCGAAAATGAAACGGAGGAGGGGTAAACGTATGGAACACGGCAGAAAGCGCGGCCGCGCCCGGCGGGCGCTGCTGATCGCGCTGCTGGTCGCGCTGCTGCTTGGGGGCGCGTATGTCGGCGTATCAACCGTCCTGTTCCACCGTTCAAACCTCGCTTCTGTCGCAGAACTGATGTTCCGGCTCTCCCGCAGCAAAAGCGTTTACGCCAGCGAAGCGCGCTTTGAACGCTACCTTAAGCGAAAGACCCTTGAAAACGAGGCGTCCCGTTCGCTGCGGGAGGGGATCCTCGGGCGGCGCTATGAGCTGGAGGAGCTGAACGGCCTGTATGTACTGCGCATCCCGGGCGAAGCGGAGGACAGCCGCCCCGCGGTTTTGTTCCTTCACGGCGGCTCCTATATCTCAGACATCGCCGTCTACCAGCTGCGCTACTGCGAACAGCTGGTAAAAAAAACGGGAGCGGACCTGTACGCGCCGCTTTACACGCCCGCGCCGGAGGGCACGGCCGCGCTCGCAATGGAGCAGATCACGGCGCTCTACGAATCACTTTCGGCCCGGGGGCCCGTGTGTGTGATCGGGGATTCCGCCGGCGGCGGCCTTGCGGCGGCGCTGTGTCTGGCGCTGCCCGAGGCAAACCTCCCGCAGCCCGAAAGCCTGATCCTTTTATCACCCTGGCTCGATATCACCATGTCGAACCCCGACGTGCCGGAATATGAGGCGCGCGATCCGCTGCTCTCGGCAAAGGGGCTCAGGGAAGCCGGAAAGCTCTGGGCAGGGGAGACGCCGGCGGATTCCCCGCTTGTCAGCCCCATCTACGGCGACTGTTCCGTGCTGCGCAATGTGCTGCTCTTTGTCGGCACGCGGGAGATCTTTTACCCGGACGCGACCGCCTTTTATGAAAAGCTCCTCGCCGCGGGCGTGAGAGCGTCGCTCTCTGTCGGCGAAGGGCTGAACCACGTTTATACCGAATATCCGATCCCTGAGGCAAAAGACGCGTTCGAGCTTGTATGCGGCGCGGTTTTGCAGACTTCGGAGGGCAGCGCTCAGGCGCAGAAATGATACAGGGGCACAGATGTTTCCGATTCTTTTTACCTGTTAACGCGGACGACAGCCCGCCGAAGCCGGATCAAAATACAACGGCGCCCCTATATGCGCGCCCAAAATGGACTATCAGGAGATTAATCATGGAACTTCCGATCGAGCTGGTCCCCGCGCTTTTACAGTGGTACCCGGCGCATGCCCGGGCGCTGCCGTGGAGGGCGGACCGCGAACCGTATCACGTATGGCTCTCCGAGATCATGCTGCAGCAGACGCGCGCCGGGGCGGCTGTCGGTTATTATACCCGCTTTCTTTCCGCGCTGCCAACGGTGGAGGCGCTGGCGGCGGCCTCACGGGATACGGTGAATAAACTGTGGGAGGGGCTCGGGTATTATTCACGCGCCGGAAATCTGCAGCGGGCGGCGCAGATCATCGCAGAGGAATACGGCGGCCGTTTTCCGGATACCTATGAGGGAATCCGATCCCTGCCGGGCGTGGGACCGTATACGGCGGGCGCGATCTGCTCCATCTGCTTCGGCCTGCCGACCCCTGCCGTAGACGGCAACGTGCTGCGCGTAGTCGCGCGCCTTGCGGCTTACGACGCGGTGATTGACCTTCCGCAGACAAAGCGAGAGGTAGAAACGGCGCTGAAGGGCGTATACGAAACGCTGCCCGGCGAGGAACGGGGCATGCTGACGCAAGCGCTGATGGAGGTCGGCGCCTGCGTGTGCGTACCGGGCGGCCGCCCCGTATGCGAAGGCTGCCCGCTTGCAGGGGTATGCAAGGCCAAATCCGCCGGAGAGCAGCTTTTATATCCCGTCCGCGCGCCGAAGAAACAAAGAAAACGCCTGAAAAAACAGGTTCTGATCCTTTCTGCGGGGGAGCGGTACGCCCTGCTGCGCCGCCCCGAAACGGGGATGCTCGCGGGGCTGTGGGAATTCCCGAACCGCGATCTCAGCGAAGGGGAGGCAGATACCCCTGAAACGGCGCTGGTCTTCGCCCGTACGCTCGGCGCGGCCTGCCCCCGGTACCTCGGCGAAACGCGGTATACGCACGTTTTTACCCACGTGGAGTGGGAGATGACGGCCTATCGCGTGGAATGCGAAGCCGAGCTTCCGGGCTTCGTCTGGGCCGCGGCGGAGGAGATCGAAACGCGGCACGCCCTGCCGACGGCGTTCCGCCGTTTTTCGCCGCAATGACATCTGCTTATTGTCATAGAGTGTCGTATTGCGTTTTTATTCCAAACATTTATTTTCATCGTTTTACATATAAAAAGAGGCTTCCGCAGGAAGCCTCTCCGATCAAAAAAAAGATATCTGCCTTACGGATCGGTCTGATCCGTTTCCGTTTCATACAGCGAGGTCGAAAGATACCGTTCACCGCCGTCGGGCAGGATCACGACGAACCGCGCGTGGCGGTCCTGTACGCGTTCGGCGATCTTTCTGGCGGCGGCGAGGGCCGCGCCGGAGGAAATGCCCACGAGGAGCGCGTCCGTTTTCGCGACTGTCCTGGCCGCTTCAAAGGCCTCTTCGTCCGTCACGGGCACGATCTCGTCGATCACGCCGCGGTCCAGTACCTTCGGCTCAAAGCCCGCGCCGATGCCCATAATGCCGTGGCTTCCGGCCTGGCCGCCCGAAAGCACGGCGGAGGCGGCGGGCTCCACGCCGATGATCTTTATATCCTTCCGGTAAGCTTTCAGCGTTCTGCCGATCCCGGTGACGGTGCCGCCGGTGCCGATCCCGGCGATCAGGTAATTGATTTTTCCGTATGTGTCGCGCAGCAGCTCCGCCCCTGTGGTGGCGGCGTGGGCCGCGGCGTTCGCGGGATTATCGAACTGCGAGGGAACAAAGACGGAGGGATCCTCCGTTTTCAGCCGCTCCACGGCCTCGATCGCGCCCTTCATCCCCTGATCGGCGGGCGTCAGCATCACGGAAGCGCCGAGGGCCGAGAGCAGACGCACACGCTCACGGCTCATGCTTTCGGGCATGGCGATCACAAGATCATAGCCTCTGAGCGTACAGAGAAAGGCAAGGGCGATGCCCATGTTTCCGCTGGTGGCTTCCGCTACTTTTCCGCCCGGTAAGAGCTCTCCGCTTTTTTCAGCCGCGTCAAGCATCGCTTTCGCGGCGCGGTCTTTCACGCTGCCAAGCGGATTGAAGTATTCCAGCTTCGCGGCAAGAGACCCCGCGAGACCGTATTTTTTCTGATAGCCGTGCAGATTCATCATGGGGGTGTTGCCGATCAGTTCGCCGAGATTATCCGCAATGCGCCCGTCTGCGTCCAGCCCCAGTCCAAGCTTGAAAGAATTATTCATCGTTTCCATTCCTTTCGGTCGAGAGGTAAAACGCGCCCGGATCCTCTTCGCCGCCTGTTACGCCGCGCGCTCATTCGAGCGAAAAGTCATCGGGCTGAAAAGCGAGGGGCGGTGCGGATTTACGCGGAACGCGTTTCAGCGGGTCATATTTGAATTTTTTACAGGAATCATCCTTCAGCATAACGCCCCGCCGCGGGCAAAGCACATGCTCTCCGTCTGCCGCGTCGACCGAGTAGATGCAATAGACGCAGCCGGGAGTAATGTCTTCATCCATCACTCTTTTTTTCACGCGTGATCACTTCCCTGATAATTAGTTTGTTTCGCCGTTTACAGTATATCACAGCCTTGCGCGTGATTCAAGATGATTTTTTGCCCGGCGCAGAGCATGAACACGACCGTGAGCAGCACAAGCGCTCCCGTCAGTACGGGGTCGGAGACGAACAGACGCACGCTGCGCCCGGCCGAAGCGCACACGGCGGTATGCCGGAACGCCGTTTTCAGAAGCAGCTTTGCCGTGAGCGCCGCGCCGGCTCCGTACAAAAGGCGCAGCAGGAGAAAGCGGGACGCTTTTACGCCTGTCGTGCGGATCGGGCGAAGCAGCTGAAAGAAAACGCTGAATCCTCCGAATCCGAGACAAAAGGCAGCTTTCATGACGCTGCCCCCGGCGGCGGCGGCCGACGCCCCCGCCGTCGCTTCGCCGAGCAGCGCCGCAGCGGAAGCCGTTTTCGGAAAAAAGCCTGTCAGAACCGCAGTAAAAGCGGCAAAAGCCGTGATCCAGGCAGCCGCGTTAAAGCATGCTTTCGCCGCGCTTTCAACAGACGAGCACAATACCTCCCCGGCGGGCAAACGGGCTGAAGCACGTCGGCCGGCAGCCGATTCTTTCCGTGTTTTCAGAAGGCCGTAAACCGTTCCGGCAAGCGTCGGCAGAAGCGTCGCGGCGTACAGGAGCCAGCCGACGGAAAGAGAGCCGAACATGCCGCCGCCAACAGCAAGCACGGCAAAGCCGACGCCGGGGTGTACGAGCGCCGGCGCGAGCAGAGCCGCCTGTTCCGCGCCGAGTTCTCCCCGCTCTTTCGCGCCGACGAGGCAGTATGCCCCCGCCGGGTACCCGGCCGTGAACGCGGAAAACAAAATCGGAATAAGAGACGCGCGCCCTTTTCCCCCGCCGCATCTGCGCGTAAACCATTGGGCCAGAATCATCTGCGGAAACATTGCCGGCAGTACCGCGTCAACAAAGAGCTTCAGAGCAGAAAGCTCGGCCGCTGCCGTTTCAGTGCGAAAGAGCAGCATTCCCGCAGCGGCGGCGAGCAGCGGCAGGCTCTCCGGCGGCAGCGTTCCGATCGTATCGATAATCTTTCTCATGCCGCATTCTATGCGGATGCATCCGGGCATATTCCGCCGGGGCGCAGCGTAAAAATAGCTGCGAAAAGGGGGAATGCGCTTTGGCGTTTGACAAGGTGATCCGATGGAAGGATGAAATCGACAGACAGAGCATGCTG
Organism: Oscillospiraceae bacterium; assembly: GCA_902796175.1. Lineage (GTDB taxonomy): Bacteria > Bacillota > Clostridia > Oscillospirales > Acutalibacteraceae > RUG806. The sequence continues at coordinate 20,682 of CADBOC010000005.1, forward strand.
CTTGCGTTCCAGAGCTTTTCGCTGCAGATCGACGCGTGCGGGGAACTGACCCTGACCGGCTGCGTCAAGCTTGCTGTCTGCGGCGAAAAGCACGTCGGGGTCATATGCCGCGGCAGGACCGTCGATCTTTACGGCGAAGAGCTTGCCGTAAAAGCGAGCGAAGGCGGCCGCGTGATCGTAGGGGGCAGGATCCTGTCCGTTCAATTCGGTTCAACAGAGGAGGCTGCGGATGCGAAGCGCGGTTTTTAGACTCTCGCGCCGGGTGCGCATTGGGGCGTACGGCGGTTTTTCCGCCGAATTTCTGGATCTGTGCGGCGAACGCGGCATACCGCTGTATGACGTGCGGGCCGCCTTGGGAGAAGCCCGTTTTACGGTGTTCGCCGCAAACGCGGTCGAAGCGCTGAAAGCGGCGCGGGACGCCGGCATGGAAACGCGGGTGCTTTGGCGCAGGGGCCTCGGCTATCGTCTGACGCGGTACGCAGGCAGGTGGGGTATACCCGTTGGTATCCTGCTTGCGTCCGTTTTGCTCGCCGTACTCTCTTCGTTTATATGGAGGATCGAGATCGTAACGCCTGAGGGGATAGACCCCGCGCGGATCCGCTCGGCGGTCGAGGCCGAGGGGGTGAAGGTCGGCACTTTTGTCTGCCGGGCGGACACGGGCGCTCTTGCGCGAACAGCCGCGGGGTGCGACGATCATATACGGACCGCCGTTGCGGATCTTGTGGGCACAACGCTCTTCATCCGTGTGACAGCCGGCGCTCTGCCCCCCGAAAAAGATGCGCTCCGCCCCGGAGAAAACCTATGTGCGGGCAAAGTCGGCGTCATCATACTGCCCGATGTCTCCGCAGGAACGCCGATGGTCAAAGCCGGAGATCAGGTCCGGCGAGGCGATATTCTGGTGATCGGTTCAAAAACGCTGAAAAACGGGGAGACGCGCCTCGTAGCGCCGCGCGGCAGGATCATGGCGCAAACCGCCCTGCATATCAGCTGCGCCATGCCGCAAAGGGCGGATCTCTGCCCTGTGCGGCGCTTGTCGACCGGATACGCGCTCTGCTTTTTTGGCTGTGAGATCCCCCTTTATTACATGGGGAAGAGCGGATCCGACGACGCCGCGGCGGACGGTTACTGCCGGCTTAAAAGCGGTACGGCCGTGCTGCCGATCGGCGTCAGAACGCGCACGGTTCTTCGGGCGGGGGAACGCGGCGTTGCCCTTTCGGCACAGCGCTCGTTCCTTTTGGCCGCGGCAGATCTCGCCGCCGGTTCCGCCGCAAAACTGAAAAACGGCCGCATCGCAGAGCGCGCCGAGCGCATCTCTGAGCGGCCGTACCCGGCGCTGGAGGCCGGATATATCTGTGAGGAGGATATCGCCGTCACGGATACAGGATCGGTCAGCGGCGGTTGAAATAAGAATCGATCAGCGTCTGCTTTGCCTGCCAGAGTCTTTCGGAGAGATCCACATAATAGTTGTGGGGATATTCGATGCGCAATACCTCTTCCCAGAGCGATTCCACCTGACCGGCGCAGTAGGCGCGTATTTTATCTTCGGAGGGGAACCGGTAAACCTGTCTGCCGTTCAGGAATACGGGCGTCAGAAGCTGCCGCGCCACGAAGTCAGTCACGGTTTTGCGCTTCCAGGTGTAATCCGGGTCGAACAGCTCATAGCTTTCGGCGTTTGAAAGATCCTCGTCTTCCATCGTGATCACGTCCGCGATCGCTTTGCCGGTCTCCTTGTCAAACAGCCGCCACAAAAGCTTGGGGTAGGGGGTGGTGATCTTCGCGACGTTGTCGCTGATCTGGATCTTCGGGACGATCGCGCCGTCTTTTTCAACGGCGCTCAGTTTATAAACGCCGCCCATTACGGGGTGGGAGGAAGCCGTGATCAGCCTTGCGCCGACCATAAAATGGTCGATCCTCGCGCCGTTCTGGAGCATATCGCGGATGATGTACTCATCCAGCGAATTGGAGGCGTAGATATCGCAGTCGGGGTAGCCGGCTTCGTTGAGCGTACGGCGAAGCTTTTTCGAGAGATAGGCAAGGTCGCCGGAATCGATGCGCACACCGCGCGGGCGTTTGCCCATCGGCGACAGCACCTCATCGAACACGCGGAGCGCGGCGGGCAGACCGCTTTCCAGCGTATCGTAGGTGTCGAGCTGAACCACAAGATCGTCCGGATGGCGGCGCGCGAAGGCCGCGAAGGCCTCAAATTCGCTGTCGAACATCTGCGTCCAGGTCTGATTCATGGAGCAGAACAGCGGGATGCCGTAGGTTTTCGCGGCAAGCACGTTCGTGGTGGCGGCGGCCCCGCCGATGTAGGCGCTGCGCGCCCCGTACGTCGCCGCGGCGATGCCGTGTGCGCGGCGGGAACCGCTTTCGATCACGCTGCGCCCCTGCGCGGCGCGCACGATGCGGTTGGCCTTTGTCGCGATAAGAGACTGGTGATTGACGCTCTGAAGAATGATCGTCTCGAGCATCTGCGCCTGGATCACGGGCCCCCGCACCTTGACAACAGGCTCGTTTGCGAAAATGGGCGTGCCCTCTTCCACCGCCCACAGATCGCAGGTAAAACGGAAGTGCTTCAGATAATCCAGAAAACGCTCGTCCATGCCCTTCTGACGAAGGAAATCAAGATCCTCTTCGTCGAAATGCAGATCGGACAGATAATCCGCTACCTGCCGAACGCCGGCCATAACGCAGAATCCGCCGAGTTCCCTGGCCGGGCGGTAAAACATATCGAACCACGCGACCGTCTCATCGATCCCTTCTGCCAGAAAGCCGCACGCCTGGGCCAGTTCATAAAAATCAAATAGCAGTTCACGCTTCAGATCGGGCATATTAACAGTACCTCCCGGTTCATTCCGGCGGTCGAGCCGCCGTTAATATATTATCACGTTTTTCTATGGTTGGCAATAGGATTCGTTCCTATCTTTTTTTAGATGATTCCCGGCGAGAAATTTTACGGCGACAGGATTCAACATAATAACTAATAATCATGTTGACAAAGATTAATTGCTGTGATAAAATTGAAAAAAAAGAAATTGGAAGGGAAACAGCAATGCGACTGAGAAATCAGGAGCTCGGCTCACGGAATCTGATCGGCGAGCGGGTTTCTAAAAAAAGAAAAGAAATCGGGATGAAACAAAAGGATCTGCTCACACAGCTTCAGATCCGCGGTATCGAGCTGAATCCTTCAGGTTTGAGCAAGCTTGAGGGGCAGATACGCAGCGTCAGCGATTATGAGATCATCGCCTTGGCGGAGGTGCTCGGTGTGAGCGTATCGTGGCTTTTGGGTCTCGAGGACGATTGACGGCGAAGCAGTGACCCGAAGCGGTCATTTTTGTCGTTTGACGCAGCTTCAGACGGATAAAATACAGTTGCAATCCAACGATATATATGATAAAATGGACTCCGGATCCCGTGATCCGGGGTCTTTATTCTACAGCAAAAAAAGGAGGGAGCGGAGATGTCGCTTGCGGATCTTCTGAAGGAAAGCCGAAAAAAAACAGGCGCTACCCAGCAGGAGATCTCGGATCTGCTCGGCGTTGACCGTTCCACCTATTCATATTATGAAACGGGCAGGCTTGTTCCGTCTTTCGAAGCTCTTGTAAAGTTAGCCGCGTATTACAACGTATCCGTCAGCTTTTTTGCGGGAGCGCCGCAGAAGCCGGAGAACGCCGTGATCTTCAGCGAGCCGGACGAACCGTTCAGACCCGCTGACGAAGACGAAGAACTGTTTCAGGCGTATCTGACGAAACAGGAATGCAGACTCATCGCCCAGGCCCGCGCCCGCAATGTGCTGCAGGATCCTGCTGTTCAGGAGCTTATCAGGGCGGATGCGCAGGCGGCGGAATCGTATTGGCAGGTGCAGTCTGATGAAGACGAAACATAATTCCGACCGGCTCGCCGTTGCCGTGATCGGCGCAGGCGCCTCGGGATTGATGGCGGCTTACGCCGCGGCTTCGGGCGCCGGCAGCGCCGGCAGGACAGCCGACGTGACCGTCTACGACCTGAATCCCGAGCCCGGCAGAAAACTGCTTGTAACGGGCAACGGCAGATGCAACCTTTCAAACGAAACCGTAGACCCATCCTTTTATCCGGGGAGCGACCGCGCGCTCCTTTCTTCCGTTTTCGGGCGCTGCCCGCCGGCTGAGACGCTGGCCGTATTTGCGAAAGCAGGACTCAGGATCAGAAGAGACCATGCCGGCCGGCTATATCCCGCTTCAAATCAGGCGGCGGGTGTGCGGGAGGCGCTGTTGTGGCTCTGCCGCGGCGCCGGAGTCAGGACCGTATCCGGCTGCGAGGTGCTTTCCGTACGTCGCAGCGGGGCGGGGTTTGAGCTCAACGGAAGCATCCGGGCCGACCGTGTGATCTTTGCATTCGGTTCGCCTGCCGCGCCGGGGAACGGCGGCACCGATTCCCTTCATCTGCTGAAAGACCTCGGCGTTAAAACCGAGCCGTTCACTCCGGCGCTCGCGCCGTTTCACCTTGCGGGCTTTTCAAAGCTGCAGCTGCGCGGCGTTCGCGCGCAGGGCTCTATCGCCGTATACGCAGGCAAAAAGCAGCTTGCCGCCGATGCGGGCGAGCTGCAGTTTACCGATTACGGCGTTTCCGGCATACCCGCCATGAACGTGAGCATCGACGCCGCCGCGCCGGCCGCCGCCGGAGTTCGGCTCACCGTTGTGATCGATTCGGCCCCCGGCGCGCCGCCGGAGCTGCCGGCCGACGCATTTTCCGCCGCCGGCCTCGGAGACGGCGATATGCCGGTAAGCCTTTTTCTGAACGGCATGATGCCGCGCCGGCTGACGGATTCTTACATGCGGATCGCCGGGATCGGCCGCGATACGCTGATGTCGCAGACGGAAAACAGCGCGCGAAAAAAGCTGTGCGAGCTTGTAAGGCGCGCTTCGTTCGCCGTTTCGGGCCTGGGCGGATTCAACGAAGCGCAGGTTTGCCGGGGCGGCGCCGCGCCGGGTCATATTTCGTACGAAGACCTTTCGCTGAAGGGGGTTCCCGGCGCGTTCGTCTGCGGCGAGGCGGCAAACGTAACGGGGCGGTGCGGAGGGTACAATCTGCAGTGGGCGTGGAGCTCCGGTTTGCTTGCGGGGCTTTCCGCTGTACAGGGAGAATCGTTTTGATACGAGTCAATGAGATTTCCGTCCCGCTGGGGGCGGACAGAGAAACCGTAAAAAAAGCCGCGGCGCAGTACCTCGGCCTCGCGGCGTCCGCGATCTCTTCCGTGGAGATCCTGCGCGAATCGATCGATTCACGAAAACGCGGCCGCATCCGCATGATCTATTCGCTGCTGCTTGAAACGCAGGCGGATGAGGCGGCGCTGCTGCGGCGTTTTCCAGAAAACCGGGTCTCGAACGCAGAAAAATACCGCTATATTCCGCCCGAAAACCGCAGAAAATCCCTGCTTCGTCCCGTGGTCGTAGGTTTCGGCCCCGCCGGGATGTTCGCCGCGCTCATCCTTGCGGGGGCAGGGCTGCGGCCGGTTGTGATCGAACGCGGACAGGCGGTGGAAGCGCGCACGGCCGGCGTGGAGCGGTTCTGGCGCACGCGATCACTCGACCCGGAGTCGAACGTGCAGTTCGGCGAAGGGGGAGCCGGCACGTTTTCGGACGGCAAGCTGACGACCGGCATCAAGGACGC
>CADBOC010000006.1 GCA_902796175.1 Oscillospiraceae bacterium
CGATTTTTTCAGCGGCTACTGCATCATCAACTGCCTCAACGAGATCATACCCGATTGCACGCCGCCCGGAACCAGCCAGCTCTTCCTGACCGGCATGACCTTCGGCGACGTGATGCGGGATATAAAACCGCAGGATTACAAAAAGTTCAAGACGAAGGTTGCCCGGTATATGATAGAGACCTGCGAAAAGGCGCTCAACATCTCGATCACGCCGTATATCGAAGAGATCGAGATCGCGCTGCCGCCCACGTTCTCACGTTACCTGAACACGCCGGAGGGCACGCCCTACGGCTACCGGCTCGAAAAGTGGGACAGCCTGATCCCGCGCACGCTGAACTTCGCACAGGATCAGCCCTTTGATAACTTTATCTTCTGCGGCGCGTCGCAGGAGCGCGGCGACGGATACGGCTGCGCTTACCACAGCGGCGAAAAGGCCGCCACGCTGACGATCCGCGCGCTGAAGGGGGGAAAATAAGATGGCAAGTCCGATCAAAAAACTGGATTTCAGAGCGTTCATGCCGCTTAGAAAAGAGCGCGTGGAGCGTTTTCAGAACGGCGATCCGGAGATCTCCGGCACCGATTCCGCCCGCGCCATCGCCAAGGCGCTGCACCCGAAGCGCCAGTACCTGAAGATCGCGCAGGTGATCGACCGCGGCGAAGACTGTAAGAGCTTCGTTCTCGCGCCGGACCCCGACCGCGGCACGTCAGAGCTCGCTTATTTCGCGGCGGGGCAGTACCTTACGGTGTTCGAGAACGTGAACGGCGCTGAGCTGACCCGCGCTTATTCGATCTCCTCCGCCCCCAAAGCCTCGCTGGTCGGCATTTATGAGATCACGGTGCGGAAGGTGGAGGGCGGTCTGCTCTCGCAGTATATTTTCGAAAACTGGCAGACCGGCGCGCCCGTTACCGTTTCCGCCCCCGCCGGGACCTTTACCTATCAGCCCCTGCGCGACGCGCCGACGGTGATCGGCCTTGCCGGCGGCAGCGGGATCACGCCCTTTATGTCCCTTGCGAATGCGATCGCCGACGGGGACGAGGATCTCGACCTCGTGCTGCTCAGCGGCAGCCGGGACGAAGCGAACATCCTCTTTCGGGAGGAGCTTGACGCGATCGCCGCCGGCACGGACCGCGTAAAGGTCGTGCACGTGCTCAGCGACGCAAAACCGGAGGACGTGCCGGAGGGCATGGAGCAGGGCTTTATCACCGCGGAGCTCATCAAAAAATACGCGCCTGAAGGCCCCTATTCCGTCTTCCTCTGCGGTTCGCAGCAGATGTACGCCTTTATGGATACCGAGCTTCAGAAGCTCGGGCTTGCGCGCAAGTATATCCGCCGCGAGCTCTTCGGCGAGCCCCACGGGGCGGCCTCCTTCCCCGACCGCCCGGCGGGCGTACCGGCGCAGGTCACGATCCGCGTTTCCACGCTCGGCGGGGAAAGGGAGGCGCGCGGCTCCTCCGACGATACCGTGCTGCAGATATTGGAGAAAAACGGAGTCGCCGCCCCGGCGCGCTGCCGCAGCGGCGAATGCGGCTTCTGCCATTCCCGCCTGCTGAAGGGTGAGGTCTGGGTCCCCCCGGCGCTGGAGCGCCGCCGCCTTGCCGATCAACAGTTCGGCTGCTTCCACCCCTGCTGCTCCTTCCCGCTTACCGATCTTGTGATCGAGATCCCGGAGCCGTAAGCCGGATAAAAAAGGATCCGCGAACGTTCGACGCTGAACGTTCGCGGATTCTTTTTTTGAAGAGATCGATAGGTCCGGATTTGCGGGGCGTTTCCAGGGGCGCGGCGGCAGGGACGGCCAATCATGGGGACGGTTATCCCGATTGACCCCGGTCAATCGGGGACCCGTCATCCTGATTTGACGGCCCGTCCCGTTCGTGCAAACCCCTGCTTCAATAAAAAAGTTGTTGGCGATAAAAGCGGATGTGGGCATCCGCGCTACGGGATCGGCGGCTCCCTGCTCCGCGGAACGCCTCAACAAATCCAGATTTGTCGAGGCAGAGGAATCGTTTTCGGCGAGGC
>CADBOC010000007.1 GCA_902796175.1 Oscillospiraceae bacterium
ACGGCGGCGCTTACGGGCGAAACGGCCTTTTCGGAAAAAGCCCGGCGCGTACGCGAAGCGGTACGGGCGAGATCCTTTGACGGAACCTGGTTCACAGACAACGAGGTGCGCGGCGGCGACGGCCTTACGAACCCAGGAAACCATACGGAGACCTGCCAGTATTACGCCTTTTTCACCGGTACGGCGACCCCGGAAAGCCATCCGGAGCTGTATCGCGCCATGCTCACGGAGTTCGGACCGGGGCGGGACGACGCCGCCGTACACCCGGACGTGCCGGTATCGAACGCCTTCATCGGCAATTATCTGCGGCTCGAGATCCTGTTCAAAAACGGCGAAACACGGCAGCTCACGGATGAGATCCGCTCGTTTTTCCTGCCCATGGCCGAACGCACCGGCACGCTATGGGAGAACATGACGCCCTTTGCCTCCTGCTGTCACGGCTTCGCCTCCTCCGTCGTTTACTGGCTGCAGCATATCTTTGGATGATTTCCCCTGTCTTGCCTTATTGACATTTTTCGCGCGGCGGTGTATGATATAGTCGTTTCTTTATAAATTTTCGGATACAGGTGATCTCATATGAACAAACTCAAGCTTATTGCCGCCGCGCTCGCGGCGCTGCTGCTGCTGCTCCCCCTTACGCCCGCGGTACACGCGGCCGCTTCCTCCGCTTCGGGACTGCTCGGCGGACTGATGGGAGAGGGCTCCCCCTTCGGGGATCTGCTCAACGGGATCCTGGAAGGGCTCGGCGGCAACGGGCAGAACGGAGAGAACGGCGACAATATACAGCTCTCGGATCTTTTCTCAAACCCGAACGGGGTGCTGGATACGATCCGCGAACGCATCGGTTCCACCCTCAGCAATACGGAGCTGATCGAGGCGATCAGCGAACTGCTCGGCGGCGCGGGACAGAGCTTCAGCGTCAACGATCTTCTGAGCAACGAATTTCTGAACCGCCTGCGCAAATACCTCGGCATGGCGGAGGTGACAGACCCGCCCGCGACGGAGGAACCGACGAGCGCCGCCGACACCGCGCCCGCGTCGACCGCGCCCATCGTTACCTCGCCGCCGCAGACCGTGTATTACTACTATGTTCCCTCCACCATCGCCCCGGCCGCTCCCGCGACGACGGTCTATTCCGGCGCGCAGACCTACTCTGTGCCCTCCACCACGGCGGCTGAGGAGACCTATTCGTATATTCAGCCCGAGATCGTGACGGTCGCGCCCATTACGACGCTGCCCGCTTACAGCCCCTCTGTTGTGGAGGAGGATACGACCGAGACCGCAAAGAGCGGTTCCACCGCAAAGACCGTGATCGGCATCATCATTCTGGTGCTCTCGCTCGCGGCGGTGGTCGTCGTGGCCGTGATCCTGCGCAAGAGCAAGATCTGACCATGGCGGGAGAACTCTTTATCGTTGGCACCCCCATCGGCAATCTGGGGGATCTTTCTCCACGCGCGCTCGAAACCCTGCAAAACGTCGATTTTATCGCGGCGGAGGATACGCGCGTCACGCTCAAGCTTTTGAACCGCTTTGGCGTCAGAACAAAGCTGATCAGCTACCATGAGCACAACCGCGCCGAACGCGGGCCGGATATCATCGACCGTCTGCTCGCCGGCGAGACCTGCGCGCTTGTAACGGACGCCGGCATGCCCGCGATCTCAGACCCGGGGCAGGATCTTGTGCGGCTGTGCAGAGAGAGCGGCGTCGCGGTCTCGACCGTTCCCGGCCCCAGCGCCGTTGTGACGGCCCTCGCCTATTCGGGGCTCAACGTCTCGCGCTTTTCGTTTGAGGGCTTTCTCTCTGTCAACAAACCCAGCCGCAGAAAGCACCTGGAGGAGATACGGACCGAGCGGAAGACCATGGTCTTTTACGAAGCGCCTCACAAACTGGCTGCGACGCTCAGAGACCTGTACGAAACCCTCGGAGACCGCCGGATCGCCCTGATCAAAGAACTGACGAAAATACACGAATCGTGCGAGCTGACGACGCTCGGCGAGCTCCGCGGCAAATACGACGGCCAAAAGCTCAAGGGCGAATACGTGATCGTGATCGAGGCGGCCGACCCGCCGGCGGAGACCTCGGAAGAGGATCCGGTCGATTTGGCGCGGCGTTTTCTCGCAGAAGGGCTCGGCGTGAGCGAGGCGGCAAAGCGGGCGGCGAAGGAGACCGGCGCAAAAAAGGGCGAGATCTACCGCGCGCTTACCGCAGAAGCGGAAGAAATCAAAGAAAACACTTGAAAATCGATCCGATTTGCGATACAATAAATGTGCAGAATCGTATGCGAACGAAAGGATGGTTTCCGCAATGAAAAAACTGTTGTCCGTTTTTCTGGCTGCTCTGCTGCTGATCGGCAGCATGAGCGTGATCGCCTACGCCGAAGATGACGAAGAGATCGGCTACTCTGCCTCCTATACCGTTTCGATCGCCAGCTGGAACGACGGCCAGGTGCTGGTCGTGCCGGCGGAGGGCTACGGCTACGAAGTGGAGCGCGGTCAGCCCTACAAATTCACCCTTG
>CADBOC010000008.1 GCA_902796175.1 Oscillospiraceae bacterium
AGCGACGGCGGACGAAGCCGCCGCGGATGAAGCGACGGCGGACGAAGCCGCCGCGGACGAAGCCGCCGCGGACGAAGCCGCCGCGGACGAAGCCGCCGCGGACGAAACCGCCGCGGACGAAGCCGCCGCGGACGAAGCCGCCGCGGACGAAGCCGCCGCGGACGAAGCCGCTGCGGATGAAGCCGCCGCGGAGGAAGCCGGAACGGACGCTTCTGCCGCGGGGCGGGACGATCCCGAGGATTGGATCTCCTTTGATCTGGATTCCTATCTGGATCCGCCGGAGCAGCCCGCTGCAGCCGCCGGAAGAGAGGCAGGCGCTGCGGAACAGGAGGCTGTCGCCGCCGTTTCCGCGGTGATCGACGATATGCTTGCTCAGGCTCAGACCCTGGTGGATACCGACGAAGGGGAACCGTCGGATGAGGAACCCGCCGCGCCCGCTTCGCCTGCGGACGATCCCTCAGAGGAGCCGGAGCACAGGCAGCATAGGCATCGTTCCCGCAGAAGAAGAAAGAAAAAATACCTTGATTGACAGAAACAGGTGATTGGATTTGAAAACAACGGTACAAAGAGCCATACGCGTCACCGTTCAGCTCGGAGGCGTCGCGCTGCTGATCTGGCTTGATCAGCTCCTGAAAAGGCTGGCAGTGCAGAACCTGCAGGGACAGGAAACCAGAGTACTGATCCCGCATGTGCTCGGCCTTACCTATGCCGAGAACACGGGAGCCGCCTTCAGCCTCTTCTCATCCTCAACCGGCGCGCTCTCCGTTGTAACGGCTGTGCTGCTTTCGGTCGGCGTGGTCGCGCTGATCGTGGTGAAACGCAAGCCCCTGATCTATGATATCTGCATCCCTCTGATCATTGCGGGCGGCGCGGGCAATCTGCTGGACCGGGTCGTTCGGGGATATGTTGTGGATTATATCCGTACGCTCTTCATCGATTTTCCCGTGTTCAATTTCGCGGATATGCTGATCACCTGTTCGTGCATCGCCGTGATCGTATATCTGATCGCGGATATGATCATTTCCTATAAAAAGAGGGATCTCCCGCCGGAGGATCCTTACGCGGACGACGCGTACGCGGATCAGAGCGCAGATGGAGATCTATGAGTTCACAGCAGGGCCGGAACAGGCGGATCAGCGCCTTGACCGGGCTGTTTCAGAGGCGGTCGGGGCTCTCACCCGCTCCGCCGCGCAGAAGCTGATCGAGGAGGGCGCCGTTATACGCAACGGCAAAACCGTAAAAAAGTGTGAACGCCTGCGTTCCGGTGACCGGATCTCGGTATCCGTTCCCGATCCGGTCGAACTGCAGGCCGAGCCGCAGGATATCCCCGTTGAGATCCTGTACGAGGATCCCGATCTGCTTGTCGTAAACAAACCCCGGGGCATGGTGGTCCATCCCGCCCCGGGACACCCGGACGGCACGCTGGTGAACGCGCTGCTGTTTCACTGCAGGGGGCGGCTCTCCTCCGTCAACGGCGTGGTGCGCCCCGGCATCGTGCACCGCATCGACAAAGATACCTCCGGGCTGCTTATGGTCGCGAAAACCGATTTCGCGCATAACGCCCTGGCCGAACAGATCCGTCTGCACACGTTCCGCCGGGAATACCGCGGGATCACGGTCGGGCATCTGCCGCAGCGAACGGGCCGGGTGAACGCGCCCATCGGCCGCAGCGCCGCCGACCGCAAAAAGCAGGCGGTGGGCGGCCTGAACGCGCGGGAGGCGATCACGGATTACGAGGTGCTCGAACAGCTGCGGGGATACGACCTTGTACGCTTTATGCTGTATACGGGCAGAACGCACCAGATCCGGGTGCACTGCCGGCATCTGGGGCATCCGCTGCTCGGCGATCCCGTGTACGGAACGGGCGGCAGCCGGTTCTGCCCTGAGGGGCAGTGTCTGCACGCGGCCCTGCTCGGTTTTGTACATCCGCGCACCGGCGAAGAGATGACCTTCGAATCGCCTCTGCCGGACTATTTCAACGAAGCGCTGCGCAAGATCAGAGCGATATCAATCTAATACGGACCGGGGGAGGATCCCCGGAGAAAGGAATCGGAATGTTGGAACAAGCTGAAAAAAAACGTTTGGCTCTTACGGCGTGCAATGTAAGAAAGGGGATCATCGAGGGCGTTTTCAACGCGAAAAGTGGTCATCCGGGCGGCTCTCTTTCGATCGTCGAGCTGCTGACGTATCTCTATGAAAAAGAGATGAACGTCGACCCCGCCGACCCGAAAAAAGAGGACCGCGACCGTTTCGTACTCTCAAAGGGCCACGCGGCGCCCGCCCTTTACGCGATCCTCGCCGAAAAAGGGTATTTCCCGAAAGAGGATCTCAAAACGCTGCGCAAAACGGATTCCTATCTGCAGGGGCATCCCAATATGAATTATGTGCCGGGCGTCGATATGAGCACCGGCTCCCTCGGTCAGGGCGTTTCCGCCGCGGTCGGCATGGCGATGGCGGCGCACCTGAAGGGCGGCGCGTTCCGCGTTTATACGGTGCTGGGAGACGGCGAGCTGGAGGAAGGTCAGGTGTGGGAGGCCGCGATGTTCGCGGGCGCGAAGCATCTCAACGAGCTGACCGTATTTGTGGATAACAACAATCTGCAGATCGACGGCACGGTGGAGGAAGTGAACTCCCCGTACCCGATCGGTGAGAAATTCGCCGCCTTCGGCTTTCATGTGATCGAGATCGACGGCCACGATTACGACGCGATCGAGTCCGCCGTCAGCGCCGCGAAAGCCCGGACCGACCGTCCGACCGCCGTTATCATGAAAACGGTCAAGGGCAAGGGCGTTTCTTACATGGAGAACGCCGTGGGCTGGCACGGCTCCGCGCCGAACGCCGAGCAGTATGCCAAGGCGATGGCCGAGCTTGACGCCGCATGGAACGAACTGAACGCGTGAGGAGGAGAATAGAATGGCTGAAGTAATCAGAACCGCTACCAGAGAGGCCTACGGCAAGGCTCTTGTTGAACTCGGCGCCGAAGATGAGAAGCTTCTTGTGCTCGACGCGGATCTTGCCGCCGCGACCAAGACCGGCATGTTCAAAAAGGCTTATCCCGACCGTTTTATCGACTGCGGCATCGCGGAAGCGAATATGATCGGCGTCGCGGCCGGTCTCGCTACGGCGGGCTATACCGTATTCGCAAGCTCCTTTGCCATGTTCGCGGCGGGCAGAGCCTTTGAACAGATCCGCAATACGCTTGCCTATCCGCATCTGAACGTTAAGATCGGCGCGACGCACGCGGGCGTTTCCGTAGGCGAAGACGGCGCGCGCCATCAGTGCTGCGAGGATATCGGCCTCATGCGCACGATACCGGGCATGACGATTTTGAACCCCGCCGACGACGTGGAGGCAAGACTTGCCGTGCTCTCGGCCGCGAAAGTCCAGGGCCCCGTTTATATGCGTTTCGGCCGTCTTGCCGTGCCGCGCGTATTCGATGAGAACTACCGCTTTGAGATCGGAAAGGGCGTGTATCTGAACGAGGGGACCGACGTTACGGTGATCGCGACCGGGCTTCTTGTGGAACGCGCCATCGCCGCCGTAGAGCTGCTGAAGAACGAGGGGATCTCCGCCGCGCTCATCAACATGGCTACGATCAAGCCGCTCGACGCTGAGATCGTTCTTGACGCCGCCCGCAAGACCGGCTGCATCGTGACGGCTGAAGAGCACAATGTGATCGGCGGTCTCGGTTCCGCCGTATGCGAGTGCGTTGCCGGTGCGTATCCCGTGCCCGTTCTGCGCGTTGGCGTGGAGGATACCTTCGGCAGATCCGGACCCGCTCTGGAGCTGCTTGAGTATTACGGTCTGAACGCCGCGAACATCGCCGCAAAGGCAAAGCAGGCGATCGCGCTCAAGAAATAAACTGACAGTACGGAGAGACGATCATGGAATCCATTTTTGAACTCAAAGCGATCCAAATGTTTATCGATACCTGCCACCAATCCTGGCTCAAAGGCTGGAACGAACGCAACGGCGGCAATATGAGCTACCGCATGACGGAGGAAGAGGCCGCCTCCGTCCGCCCGTTCCTGAATGAGAAAACGCAGCCAAGACCGATCGGCCTCAGGGTAGAGAACCTGGCGAACGAGTATTTTATCGTGACCGGCAGCGGTAAGTTTTATAAGAACATCCTGCGCGAACCGGAGAATAACATCTGCGTCATCCGTGTGGATGAGACAGGGGAAAACTACCGCATCGTATGGGGGCTTGCCGAGGGCGGCGTGCCCACCAGCGAGCTGCCCACCCACCTGCTGAACCACTCGATCAAAAAGGAACGCACGAACGGGCAGTATCGCGTGATCATGCACGCGCACCCGGCAAATACGGTGGCGCTTACCTTCCTGCTTCCGCTGGAAGACAAAGCCTTTACCCGCAATATCTGGGAGATGATCACGGAATGCCCCATCGTTTTCCCCGCCGGCATCGGCGTGCTGCCCTGGATGGTCTGCGGCAGCAGCGACATTGCCTACGCGACCGGCGAAAAGATCAAAAAATACGACGCGGTGATCTGGTCGCATCACGGCATCTTCTGCGCGGGGCCGGATTTTGATACGACCTTCGGCCTGATGGATACCATTGAAAAATCCGCTGAGATCCTGATCAAGGTGATGAGCTGCGGCGGCAAAAAGCAGTTCATCACGCCGGAGCAGATCCTTGCGTTATCAGAGCCCTATCATGTGGATATCGACGCTCAGATGCTCTCCTGACCGAAGATAAATAACGGAAAGACGGTGTAAGAGATGGCTGTGTACTGCCCGAAATGTAATTACAAGCTTCGTGTGCGCGACTGGCGGCAGGAGTGCCCGCAGTGCGGCGTGAACATCCTTTATTACGGCATTGAGGATAGCCTTCGCAAAGAGGCGGACGAGGCGGAATATCACCATGCCATGGCCCAGCCGAAATACGACCGGCTGAAGTTTTCGCTGATCGGGCATCCGCTCTCCATCGTGCGGCTGGCGCTGGGGCTCCTTCCCATCGTGGCGATGCTGCTGCCGATGGGTAAGGTGCACTACGTTCTTCCCTTCGGCGAGACCGATAAAACGGTAAACCTTGTTTCGATCATCACGCGCCTTACGGGCGATACGGATATCGGCCTGCTGCCGAAGCTCTTCTCAAGCGGCGTGATCGGCAGGGGGATGATCTTCTATGCCGCCGCTCTTGCCGCGCTGGTGCTCACGGCTCTGATTGCGCTTATCGGTTTTTTCTTTCTCTGCCTTTCCTGTTCGCCGCACGGCATGCAGCGCAACCTCGGTTTTCCGATCGCGGGGATCTGCACCGCGACGCTCTCGTTCGTGAGCTGGTGCCTGTGCGTGAACGCGCTGAACGCGGCGCTTCCGGGCGTTTTTTCGGGTTCCGTGAATCCGCTGGCGTTCCTCGGGGCGGTCCTGTGCTTCGGCGCGATGATCGCCGTGAACCTGATCTACAAATCAAAGAATATCCAGGTCAAATATAAGGACGTTTCCGAGCTGCTTCTTCCGTACGACGAACGGCCTTCCACCCTGCAGAAAAAAACGCAACAAGGAGCGTAAACGCCATGCCGATCTCATTTTCAGAAGACAAAAAAATCTTTAAACTCGATACCGCGGGTTCCACCTATGTGATCCGTGTGAACGGGCTGGGCTTTCCCGAGCACCTGTATTACGGCGCGCCGATCCCGGACGTTAATCTGCCCGGCTTTGCGAAACGCTGCCGCTACGCCTCCTTCAGCGCGACGGTTCCTGAGGCGGAGGGCGATTATTTTGACGGCTTCACGCCGGATACCTGGCCGCTGGAGATCGGCTGCAGCGGATGCGCCGATATGCGCACGGCGCAGCTGCAGATCCGCAACGCCGACGGCAACGCCGCCACCGATATGCGCTATGTTTCACACCGTATTTACGCCGGCAAGCCGGCGCTGCCGGGGCTTCCCGCTTTGTATGAGGAAAAACCGGGAGACTGCTCTACGCTTGAGATCGAAACGGCGGATCCCGTTACCGGCGCGAAGGCGATCCTGATCTATACGGTATTTGAGCGTTTTCCGGCCATGACGCGCAGCATGATCGTGGAGAACGCCTCAGACAGGCCCTTTGAGATCGAACGGGCGCTCAGCTTCTGCCTCGATATGAATTCCGACGCGTACGATCTCATCAGCCTTTACGGGCGGCACGCGCAGGAGCGCGACTATATGCGCCGTCCCCTTGCGCACGGCATTCAGGGGATCTACAGCCGCCGCGGCTCCTCCTCCCACGCGCACAATCCCTTTATGGCGCTGATCTCCCGCGGCGGAGACGAGGATCACGGAGAAGCCTACGGGTTCAATCTTGTGTACAGCGCCAACTTTACGGGGCTTGTGGACGTGGATTACAACAATTCCGCGCGCGTTGTGATGGGGATCAATCCCGATGATTTCGGATGGACGCTCGCCCCCGGCGAACGGTTCTATACGCCGGAAGCGGTGCTGGTCTACTCCGCCGAAGGTCTCGGCGGCATGAGCCGCGCTTTTCACCGTCTGTATAATCACAATCTCGTCCGCGGAGAATGGAAGTACAAAAAACGCCCGCTTCTGGTGAACAACTGGGAGGGGACCGGTATGACCTTCGACGACGAAAAGCTTGTCGCCATCGCAAAATGGGCGAAGGAGACGGGTCTTGAGATGTTCGTCATGGACGACGGCTGGTTCGGCACCCGCGACGACGACCGCTCCGCCCTCGGCGACTGGGTCGTCAACGAAAAAAAGCTCAAGGGCGGCATCGGTTCGCTCGTTTCCCGCGTTAAGGCGATGGGGCTGAAATTCGGCATCTGGTATGAGCCGGAGATGATCTCGCCGGATTCCGATATCTATCGCGCCCATCCCGACTGGTGCGTCCATGTGCCGGGCCGGGCAAGGAGTCTCGGCAGATTCCAGTGCGTGATGGATATGACCCGCGCCGACGTGCGGGATTACCTCTTCAACATCATGAGCGAGGTGCTCGCCAACAACGATATCGATTATCTGAAGTGGGATTTCAACCGAAACATCACCGAGGCCGGCAGCGCGCTGCTGCCGCCGGAAAGGCAGAAGGAGTTTTATCACCGCTTTATTCTCGGTACCTACGAGCTGATGGACCGCATCACGAAGGCGTTCCCGCATCTTCTGATGGAGGGCTGCTCCGGCGGCGGCGGCAGATACGACCCCGGCATGCTGTATTATTCGCCGCAGATCTGGTGCTCCGACAATACGGACGCGCTCTCAAGGGTGGATATCCAGTTCGGTTCCTCTCTCTGCTATCCCGCGAGCGTACAGGGCGCTCACGTTTCCGCCTCCTCCCGTTCGAGCTATGAGACGAAACGCAACGTCGCGATGTGGGGCACCTTCGGCTATGAGCTCGACCCCGCGAAGATCAGCGAAGAAGCCCGCGCCGAGATCCGGGAACAGATCGCGGATTATCACGCCTATTACGATACCATCCACTACGGCGATCTGTACCGCCTGATCTGCCCGTGGGACGACCCCTACCGCTGCGCCTGGGAATTTGTGAATGAGGAAAAGACGCAGGCGCTTGTGACCGTGCTTACAAAGTTTTATAAAGAGAAGCGCAATTTCTTCCTGCGGCTGAAGGGGCTCGATCCCGAACGGTATTACCGCAGAAAGGATACGGGCGACGTGTGTTCCGGCGCGCTGCTGATGAACGCCGGCGTTTCGCTCTTCGATTTCCCGATCGGGGACGGCGAAAGCAAAATGCTCTGCTTTGAAGCGGTCTGACGGGGCGGTCCATGACGAAGTGCGAAGACTGCGCGAACTATACGTACAACGAAGAGAGCGATACGTGGGATTGCTGTATGTCGCTCGATATGGATGAATACGAGGCGTTTCTTACGGGTCGTTTTACGGCGTGCCCGTATTACGACTCCGGGGATGAATACAGTATCGTTCGCAGACAAAACTGATCGAAGAATCGTTCCGCAGGTCAGGGTATATCAAAAAAAACGGCGTCGCGTTTCAACGCGGCGCCGTTTTTTTGATGCGTTGTTCTGAGAATGAGAGGCAGACAGATCTGAGCCCTCGCTTTTTTTCGGCCGTTGGATATGCGTTTCCGTTAATAGAGCATGAAAACGGAAAGATCCCGGCCGTTTACGTCGAAATCGCAGGTATATCCGATCTCTTCGATCAGCTCAAGCGCGTGAGACATGGAAGGGTGCGAGCGGGCGGTATCCTCGATCCGCTCCGGTTCTTTGGGAAGATCGCGGCAACTGACGATCAGATGAAAACGGTCTGCTTCAACGTATACGCTGACTTTGCACGCCCTCGGCGCAAGATCAAAACAGAAAACGAGGATCTTGCTCAGAATATCCTTCAGCTTTTCAAGATCGATCTCCCAGACAATGTCTTCCTGTATGTTTTCGCTCAGTTCGATCCCTTTTGCCTCGGCAACATGCTTCATGTTCTGCATCACTTCTTCAACGGTATCGATCAGCGCGTTGTCGTTGTATTTTCCGAACTTCTTTCTTCCGATCTTTTTTAAATGGATCTGTTTTGCTTCTTTGTGCGTAAAAAGGGAAATGATATAGGGAACGACGCGCAGAAGAAGCTCTATGCCGTGGATGATGAGATTGACGGAAAGAACCAGGGCGTTCCAGACGATCGTTATCAGGATGGAGATCACAGTGAACATTGTTTCATTTTACCTTTCTGAAATGCTCATGCTTTAGTTATCTAATGTTAACATTATATAATGCAATGGTCTATTTGTCAAGGAAAAATTGTTGTAGTATCTAATTGATTCATTAGATAGTCGGAGGAACGGAATGGTAAAATTACGCGTATTGGATCTCCTGAAAGAGAAAAAACGGACAAAATACTGGTTGTATATGCAGTTGGGGATGAGCTATCAGAACTTCAGCAAAATGGTCAACAATCAGACAAGATCCATAAGATACGACAACATTGAAGTACTGTGCAATATCTTTGAATGTGATCCGAACGACCTGTTCGAGTTCGTTGAGGAGGTCGATAAGGAACCGGATCAGGCAAATATCTGATCCGGTTCTTCGGTCGTGTTCCGTTTTCATGCGGTATGCGGAAAACGCATGAGAAGCGGGATGCTGTCTGTTTCACAAAAAAGCAGCCGCAGTTCCCGGATTGGGAGATGCAGCTGCCTTTTTACGAATTGCGGACGCCATAAGCCGACAGAGCCATGTATCTGAGGCGACTTTACGGGGCGTTTTCTGATATGTCTGTTTCGGCTTCATCGGGGGAGAATGCGAGGATCTCCTCCGGGCGGGATTTCATATAGAAATCGATCAGATAAGAGGCGCATTCCTCCGCGCTGCAGTCCAGCTTGCCGCTGAACCACTGGCGCAGGATCTCTTCGTACGCGCCGAGCGTGTAGTGCATGAAGCAAACGCCCCTCACAGGGTTCTTTTCAAACAGCTTCTCGATGATCGGGTGGCATTTCACGCCGAGCAGCTCAAACACGCGGTTGAAAAAGGTCTCGCTGTGGGAGGAGTTGATGAACAGACCGTAATAGCTCTTGTTTTCGGCAAGAAAGGCCATGCCGAGATTGATCGCCGCCGTGGGATCGCTGATCAGGTTTTCGATCCCGACTGCTTCAAGGCCGGTCTCCATGGTTTCAAGAACGTTGTTCTGGATCGCGGTATAAAGATCGTATACGTCCAGATAATGCGCGTAAAAGGTGCCTCTCGATATGTTCGCGCGTTCCACGATATCCGTCACGGTGATCTTGCTGAGCTCCTTCTCATGCAGGAGCTCGCCGAACGCCTGCTTGATCAGAAAACGGGAGCGGGACGCGTTTTTATGGGTGGATTTCTTCTCTCGTGCCATCGGATGTTTACAACCCCTTATTTCTTTTTAGCGTATTTCAGTTTGTACACCGTGCGCATCAGCAGGGATTCAGCCGGATTGATCGTATTGCCGGGGCAGTTCAGCAGATGCGCCGCGGCAAACGCTTTGCAGCCCTTTTCCGCTACGAGCTTAACGGCTTCGGCTTCTTCTTTGTCGCTGCCGACGCAGATCGCGCCGTTGCGTTTTAGCATTACGGCGTCTCTGCCGCGGAGCTTTCTGAGGGTCTTTTTAACGGCGCGTTTGGGTTCATCCGGATCGAACGCGGCCGTGCGCATCGTAACGCCCACGATCTGCGCGAAGTCGTCGAGAAACGGTTTTACCGTGACGTCCGCCGTACTGAGCGCAAGGGTCGCGTCTTCCTTTGAATGTACGATGGCGTTGACGCCGGGGCGTTTCCGGTAGATCGCGGCGTGCAGCTTCGCGGTGTCGGGGGCGGTTACGTTCGGATCCAGCGGCAGGCCGGAGGATGCGTCTACGCTGATCGGCTCGCCGCCGTCCGCGGGCGTCATAACGATCTCGCCGAACACGCGTTCGCTGTCAAAGGGCTCCAGCGCGACCGTGCCGCTCTCTCTCTGCAGCGTTCCCGCCACGTAAAGGGCGACGGAACGGAAGCTGTCCGCCGGTTTTTCCGTAAGCTGACGGAAGCGGTCGAGCAGGCAGTTTTTGCATACGCTTTCAAGCGTGTTCGCGACGCGGAAGGCGGATTCAAGCGAATCGCCGAGGCAGAGCGCGCCGTGGTGGAACATGAGCACCGCGTTCGAGTCGGAGCGTTTCAGGGCGTTCACGACGCCCTTTCTGAGCTTGCCCGTGCCGGGCAGGCCGTAGGCCGCGAGCGGAACGTTATCGCCGAGGATCCCGGCTTCTTCGCCTGTGATGCCGTTGACGTCTCTGCCCGAGAGCCCCAGCAGGGAAGCGTATGTCTGGTGGGTATGGATCACAAAGTTCACTTCGGGGCGCAGCGCGTAGCACTGCGCGTGTATGCCTTTTTCCGAGGAGGGCTTTACGCTGCCCTCATAGCTCAGGTCGTGAATGTTTACGGTGACGATGTCTTCAGGCGTTAAAGAGAGATAGTCTCTTCCGCTTGGGGTGATCACGAACGCGTCGTCGCTGATCCGGCAGCTCACGTTGCCCCATGTTCTCTGGATCAGCCCCTCTTTTACGAGCAGCAGACCGGCGCGTACTACGGCTTTTTTTGCAAGTTCGATATCCATGATGAAACACAAATACAGCAGAAAACGTATATTTCCTGCTGTATTTCTCCTTTTTCAGATTGATCAGTCTTCTTTTACGGCTACGTTCGCGAAAACGCGGTCAAAACGGGCAAGGGCGTCGTCGATCAGTTCGGGCGTGTATGCGGCGCTCGTGTACAGACGGCTGCCTGCCAGCGTTACAAGGCCTTCCGCCATATAAGCGGCGCCCATGTGCGTCATTTCGGTCTTTCTGCGGTTGGTCTCGTTCAGAACGCTCGGGATCGTCCAGATCTTGGACCAGTCGATCGAGAACTGCAGCGTGCCCACGGTCTCCATGTGGCAGATGGAACCCTGGTTGAACGCCACGAAGGGCAGGTGACGTCTTGCGATGATCTCCTGCAGACCCTTGGTGATGCGGTCGCCCATTTCGCCGGCCTTGACGCAGGCGTTGGTCCTGTCGATCATTTCGAGCGTATAGTAGCCGGCCGCGCAGCTCAGGGGGTTCGCCGAAAGGGTGCCGCCGCAGAACGCCTTCTTGATCTTAACGGCGCCGTCAAGACCCGCGCCGAGGTACTTCATATATTCGCGTTTGCCGCCTACGCCGCCCGCGCCCGGGTAACCGCCGGCGATGACCTTGCCGAAGATCGTAAGATCGGGCGAGCAGCCGAAGTAGCCCTGCGCGCCGGCCATGCCGATGCGGAATCCGGTCACGACCTCGTCGAAGACCAGCAGAGCGCCGTATTTTCTGCACAGGCGCTCCACGCCGCGGCAGAAATCCCTGTCAACGGGTCTGGAGCCGCTCTCGGGGCCGACGGGCTCAAGGAATACGGCCGCCGTGCCGCCGCGGAACATGTTGAGACGCAGTACGCGCTCAAGGGAATCGAGATCGCCGGGGAAGAATTCCTGCGTATCGCGCATCAGGCGGGCGGGTACGCCGTGCGCCTGCGTGAATTTGGTGCCGGGGATGCGGATGCCGTAGCCGAGCTGATCGGACCAGCCGTGATACGCGCCGCCCATTTTAACGATGTTGCGGTTGTGGGTCGCAAGGCGGGCGATGCGGCACGCGAGCATGCACGCTTCGGTGCCGGACTGCAGCATGCGGAACATATCCACGGTCTCGACGCTGTCAGAGATCTTTTTCGCGAGCTTGTACTCATACTCATGGAACAGACCTGTGGAGGGACCGCAGGTGTTCAGCAGCTCGATCACCTGCTCGCGTACCTCGGGCGGGTTGGAACCCAGCACCGTGGGGCCGCCTGCCTGCAGGAAATCGTAATACCGGTTGCCGTCGATGTCGTAGAGATACGCGCCCTCTGCCTTTGTGAAAACAAGCGGGAAGGGGTAGTTGAACGCAAGGTTGTGCTGTACGCCGCCGGGAATGATCTGCTTGGCCTCTTCGATCATCGCCTTGCTTCTCGGGCATTTCTTTTCGAAGTAGTTCGCCTCGTAATCGGCAAGCGCCTCGGGGGTGACCGTGTAGATCGGTTTTTTGATCAATTCGTTGAGCTGTCTGTTGACAGCGGCGGCGTCCGGATACTCTGAGATCGCGAATCTGGTGTCCATTTCGGTTGTTCCCTTCCGAATGTCCGCAATGCGTTTTACTGCGCTGCGAACGGAAATCGGTCCTTTCGTTTTATAAATTCTCTGCCGCAAAAATTGCATTCTTATTTTAGCATATCCAAACGTGTAAAACAAGTACAATCTTTTGTTTTTGTGTTTGGATTTCATAAAAATAGAGTGTTCGTCAAGAGAAATTCCATTGAAAAGACCGGAAAACGTTGGTATAACGGCTCAAAAAGACGTCTGTTCGTCCTGTCGCGGCGTTTCCGGCTCCGGGGGAAAAAGCGGCGGACGCCCGAACGGGGAGGGGGAGTCCTCCGATACGAATGTGTCGGGGTCGCAGAAGCGGGCGAACTGCGTCCGGTTGTCGGAGGGAAAACGGTAGACCGTTTTTCTTTTCTTTTTGTTCAGCATTGTTTTTCACCTCGGCGTTATTGTGCGCGCGGGGCGGGGATCTATACATGAAAAACGGCGAGAGCGCCTCATTCGCCCTGCGCGATCGCCGCTTCAACAAAGCCCAGAAACAGCGGATGCGGGCGGTTGGGGCGGCTTTTGAACTCCGGGTGGTACTGCACGCCTACGAAAAAGGGGCGGTCGGTCAGCTCTACGGTCTCTACGAGTCTGCCGTCGGGGGAGAGCCCGCCGAGAGTCAGCCCCGCCGAAACAAGCCGTTCCCGGTAGGCGTTGTTCACTTCATAGCGGTGACGGTGGCGTTCCGAAACGAGGGAGGTCCCGTAGCAGCGTTCGAGCGTCGTGCCCGGCTGTACCGCGCAGGGGTACGCGCCCAGGCGCAGCGTGCCGCCCTTATCCACGTCTTCGCTCTGGCCCGGCATGAAATCGATCACCTTGTTTCTGCACTGCTCGTCGAATTCCCCGGAGTTCGCGTCGGTCAGCCCGCAGACGGAGCGGGCGAACTCGATCACCGCGATCTGCATGCCGAGACAGACGCCGAAATACGGCACGCTGTGTTCCCGCGCGAACCGCGCCGCGAGGATCATGCCCTCGATCCCGCGCGAGCCGAAGCCGCCCGGAACAATGATCCCGCCGAGATCCCCGAGATCGTTCTCCGCTGTTTCGGCGGTCAGCGCCTCGCTGTCGATCCAACGGATGTCGATCTTCGCGTTGAGCGCGTAGCCCGCGTGGCGCAGCGCCTCGGCGACCGAGAGATAGGCGTCGTGCAGGCCCACGTATTTGCCGACAAGACCGATCGCGACGCTTTTTTCGCACGATTTGATGCGCTCCACCGTATGGATCCAGTCCGTAAGCTCCGGCTCGGGGACGTCCAGCGCCAGCTCCCGGCAGACCACGTCCGAAAAACGCGA
Organism: Oscillospiraceae bacterium; assembly: GCA_902796175.1. Taxonomy (GTDB): domain Bacteria; phylum Bacillota; class Clostridia; order Oscillospirales; family Acutalibacteraceae; genus RUG806. The sequence goes on from CADBOC010000008.1 coordinate 13,893, forward strand.
ACGCTCGAGCATCAGCGGCGCTTCGTAGAGGGTGGGCAGCGTCACGTTTTCGATCACGCAGTCCTCCCGTACGTTGCAGAAGAGGGCGATCTTCTGAAAAATGGAGGCTTCCAGCGGCTCGTCGCAGCGCAGCACGATGATATTCGGATGCACGCCCATGCCCTGCAGCTCCTTGACCGAATGCTGCGTGGGCTTCGATTTATGCTCGCCGCTGGCCTTCAGATAGGGCACCAGCGTCACATGCACATACAGGGCGTTTCCCCTTCCGACCTCCAGC
>CADBOC010000009.1 GCA_902796175.1 Oscillospiraceae bacterium
ATGGGCGGCATGATCAGCATGATCGATAACGTGAACCGTATCCTCGACAGAGTCGCGCTCTATCTTGCGTAAAGGAGGAAGTAAAAATGGCGATGAAGATCAATACCTACGAGAAATCCAGAGAATGGTTCGACCGCGCGACGAAGGTCATTCCCTCGGGCGGGTACGGGCATCTGGGCCCCGCCGAGGGCAACTTTATGCCCGTGACCTCCTTCCCGCTGATGGGCGACCACGCCCAGGGCTCCTATTTCTGGGACGTGGACGGCAACCGCTTTGTGGACTATATGTGCGCCTACGGCCCGAACGTACTGGGCTATAACGACCCCGACGTGGACGCCGCCGCGCTCGAGCAGATGAAAAAGGGCAACCTGTTCACCTCCCCCAGCTACAAGATGGTGGAGCTCGCGGAGCTGATGGTGGATACCGTCGCCTCCGCCGACTGGGCCTTTTTTGCAAAGAACGGCAACGACGTGACGAGCGGCGCCGTGATGGTCGCCCGCGCAGCCACCCACCGCAAGAAGATCGTGTTCATCAACGGCTTCTACCACGGCGTATCTCCCTGGACGCAGAAGATCGACTACCCCGGCGTTCTGCCTGAGGACGTCGCGAACAACCTGTATATCGACTGGAACGACTTCGATCAGCTTCAGCGCGTGTTCGATGAGAACCCCGGCGAGATCGCGGCGTTCATCTCCACCCCGTATCTCCACGGCAACTATCTGGATAATCAGCTCCCCGCCGACGGCTACTGGCAGAAGGTGCGGGAACTCTGCACCAAAAACGGCACCGTGCTGATCGTGGACGACGTGCGCGCCGGCTTCCGTCTGGATCTCGCGGGCTCCGACCACTTCTACGGCTTTGAGGCGGATCTGATCTGCTTCTGCAAGGCCATCGCGAACGGCTACAACGTTTCGTGCCTCTGCGGCAAAGACTTTCTGAAGAGCGCCTGCAGCTCGCTCTCCTATACCGGTTCCTACTGGTATTCCGCCGTGCCCTTCGCCGCCGGCATCGCGTGCATCAACAAGCTCAAAGCCCTCGACGCGCCGAAGCTCTTTAAAGAGAAGGCCGTAAAGCTTCTCGACGGTCTGAAGGCCGCCGCGGCGAACAACGGCTTCCACCTTGTGGTATCCGGCGAGCCCGCCCTGTTCTATCTGCGTCTCGCGGACGACGACTCGCTCTTTATCCATCAGGATTGGATCCAGGAGTGCGTCAGACGCGGCGTGTTCTTCGCGGGCCATCACAACCACTTCCTCAACGCCTCGCTCACAGACGAGGATATCGCCTTTACGCTTGAGGTCGCGGACGACGCCTTCAAGGCCATCCGCCCGAAGTATAAATAATAAAAGGAGGTAACCGCTATGCCACTTTCAAAGCAGGAATGGCTCGCGCTCGAAAAAAAGGCGCATGAGCTGCGCAGACTTACGCTCGATACCACCTACTGGGCCGGCAGCGGCCACATCGGCGGGGGACTGAGCGTTCTCGACATCATGACGGTGCTCTATCATAAATATATGCACATCCGTGTGGATGAGCCGCAGTGGGAGGACCGCGACCGCTTCATCCTTTCGAAGGGCCACGCCGGCATCGCCTACGCGCCGGTGCTCTGCGATCTGGGCTTCAACGACAAAGAGATGCTCAAGACCTTCAACCTTTCCGGCTCCAAGATGGGCATGCATCTCGATTCCAACAAGGTGGTGGGCGTGGACGCCTCCACCGGTTCGCTCGGTCACGGCATGAGCATCGCCGTGGGCACCGCGCTCGCGGCGCGCGTGCTCGGCAAAGGCTATAAGACCTTTGTGGTGCTCGGCGACGGCGAATGCGACGAGGGCTCGAACTGGGAGGCCGCGATGAGCGCCGCCCATTACAAGCTCACCAATATGATCAGCTTTGTGGACCGCAACCGCTGCATGATCGACGGCCGCACCGAAGACGTGATGAGCCTCGAGCCCTTCTGCGCCAAGTGGGAGGCCTTCGGCTTTATCGTGAAAGAGATCGACGGCAACAACATCCGCGAGCTGTGCGAGGCGATCGATTTCGCGCTCGCGAACGAGACGGACAAGCCCGTGATGATCGTATGCAACACCCTGAAGGGCTGCGGCATCGACTTTATCGAAGACAACTATCTCTGGCATTACGGCGCCTTTGACGACGAAAAATACGAAAAGGCCATTGCGGCGCTTGAGGCGTCTTACGCAAAGCGCGTCGAAAGAGCGGAAAAGGAGGGAGCTTGATCATGGCAGGCGGCATGACTTATACGGCAATCGATTCCACCGCGCTGCAGACCGCTGAGATCTACGGCAAGGCGCTTGTCGAACTCGGCAGAGCGCATCCGGAGGTCGTCGCGCTTACAGCGGACCTCGCGAAATCCACGAAGATCGGCGATTTTATGAAGGAATTCCCCGATCGCTTCTTTAACGTGGGCATCGCGGAGCAGAATATGTTCGGCGTGGCCGCCGGTATGGCGCGCGCGGGGCTCGTTCCGTTCCTCTCCACCTTCTCGCAGTTCGCCTCCCTTCGCGCGGCGGATCAGCTCTCTACAGACCTCTGCTATCAGAACGTAAACGCAAAGGTCATCGCGACGCACTCCGGCACCTCCTTCGGTCAGGCGGGCTCCACCCACCACGCCATCTCGGACCTTGCCGTAACGCGCTCGCTGCCGAACCTTACGGTGATCTGCCCGGCGGACGGCATGGAGACCTACAACGCCGTCATGGCGGCTTACAACACCCCCGGCCCGTTCTATATCCGCATCAACCGCGGCTTTGACAACACCCTGTATAAGGGCACGGATTACGGCTTTGAGCTCGGCAAGGCGGTCACGGTGCGCGAGGGCACGGATCTTACGATCATCGCCTGCGGCTCCTGCGTGTTCCAGGCGAATCAGGCCGCCGACTTCCTTGAGAAGGCGGACGGACTCAAGATCCGTGTGCTCGATATGCACACCATCAAGCCCATCGACCGCGAGGCCATCGTAAAGGCCGTTATGGATACCCGCCGTATCATCACGGTGGAGGATCACAACGTGCTGGGCGGTCTCGGCTCCGCCGTTGCGGAGGTCGTCGTGGAATCCGGCAAGGGCTGCGCGTTCAAGAAGCTCGGCATTCAGGACGCGTTCGCGCCGATCGGTCTGCACGAAGACATCATGGCCTATCTCGGCATCGACGCCAACGGCATCATCAACGCCGTTCGCGAGGTCATGAAGGCCGATTTCGAGCAGGACGACGACTGGGACGACGAGATGTGATCGGTGCGATCGAAAGGATGATGATCAATGGCTTCTGAAGCGATCTATACCAATAAGATCTTCCTTTGCGGCGCGCTGCCGCTGCTCAAGACGATCGTGGCGGATAAACCGGAGCTGAAGAAAAAGTTCAAAAAGGTGCACTGCGTCTATCAGGTCAGCTGCCTCGATCCGGAAGCGCCCCTCGGCAAATGGGCCACGCACTTCGTGGTGAACGGCGACGACTGGCTCGTTCACGCCGACCGTGTCGCGCACCGCGTAGGCAAGCAGAAATACGTGGAGCTTGAGTTCAGGAGCGTTGAGGCGATGAACGCCTTTTTCAAGGGCAGCATCTCCCCGGCCACGCTCCCCAAAATGAAGGGGCTGAACTTTATCTATGAGTTCGGCGTGTTCATGATGGCGCTGCTCACCATGGCGAACCTGCTGGGGCTCGAGACCCCGCCCGCGGATGAGGATACCAAGCGCCTGCTCGTCAAGTGCTATTTCTACCTGCTCTCCGTCGGCATCAGCACGCTGAACAAGCAGGGGCACGAGGCCATCCACGGCTGGGCGCTCAAAAGCCCCGACCGCGTTTACGCCTGGAAGGTGCAGGGCGAAGACAGCGTTTCCGCCTTTATCCGCGTAAAAGCCGGCAAGACCAAGGCCGGCAAGGGCGAATACAAACGCGCCATGCCCTTCTTTACCATGAAGTTCCGCGATCTCGATTCGGCGCTCGGCATTCTGATGTCCATCGACGATATGCTTGAATCCGTGCGCGAGGGCAAGCTGATCATGGAGGGCGCGCCCGAATTCGGCGCGCAGATCGGCGAATATATGCTGACCGTCGGCGGCTACGCGAAATAATACGCCGGAATACGGACCGTCTTCCTCTGTTTGGGGGAGTACGGTCTTTTTTTTTTCTCTGAAAAAGATTGCTATTTGCCGAAATCTATAGTATAATAAAGGAAATATTCGTTTCGGCGTCCTGCCGAAGACAGGCGGGTAGCCATGTCAAAACGCAAACAAACAGAAAAAAAACCGCTTTGGTTCAGTCTTGACAACGCGGCGAAGATCTTTCCCGCGCAGAATACCTCTACCTGGTCCAACAGCTTTCGCGTTCAGATGGAGCTTGACCGTAAGATAAACCCCGCCGTGCTGCGCGCCGCGCTCGAAGCCGTTATGCCGCGCTTTCCGAGCTACGGGGTCAAGATCCGCCGCGGTTTCTTTTGGTTCTATCTTGAAAAAAACGAAAATCCCCTAACCGTGCATCCGGATATCAAGAACCCTCTTTACCGGGTGAATTTCAAAGAAAACGGCAGATATCTTTTTCGCGTGTATTATCACGGCAGCCGCATAGCCGTTGACTGTTATCACGTTCTGACAGACGGTCACGGCGGCGCGGTATTTCTTTCCACGCTGGCGGCGGAGTATCTGCGCCGCGAAGGCGAAAAGATCCCCGCGGGCGGCTTCTCTCTTTCGCCCGACGCGCCGCCCACGCCGGAAGAAACGGAGGATTCCTTCGTCCGCTCGGCAAGCTCCGAAGTAAAAAAACTGAAGAAGGACGGCATTTCGTATCACGTCAAGGCGGACCCCATGCCGGATCACACCGTAAACGTGACCTCAGGTATTCTCTCCTTTGCGGCGTTCCATCGTCTGACGAAGGAAAAAAACGTGACGGTCACCGAATACCTGGCGGCTCTCATGCTTTCGGTGCTGCTCGAACGGCAGAAGCGGGACGGCGGCAGAAAAAAACAGGTCGCCGTTCAGATCCCCGTGGATCTCAGACGTGTGTTCGGGGGAGAGACGCTGCGAAATTTTACGATCTGCATGCTGGTCAAGGTTGATCCCAATAAGGGCGAATACAGCTTTGACGAGCTGCTGGAGCTGACAAAATATCAACTGCGTCTTCAGAATACCATGAAAGAGCACAACGCAAGCATCACGGCGAACCTGCAGATCGAACGCAATCCCTTTGTGCGGTTCGCGCCGCTGTTTCTGAAAAACTTCTTTATCTCGATCGGCTTCGCGATCGCGGCCGAGCAGACCTCCTCGGCGCTCATCACGAATCTCGGTAAGGTCGAGCTGCCTGAGGAGCTTGCCCGCCATGTAAAAAAATTCCTGTTTATGCCCGCCCCGGGCAAACTGAACCCGGCAAGGCTGGGCGTAGCCACGGTGAACGACAGTCTTGTGATCACCTTTTCAAACAGCTTTGTGCAGAGCGACGTGGAACGCGCGTTTTTTACCGCGTTCGTAAAACAGGGCCTGCACGTAAAAATCGAAAGCAACCGGGAGTGAACGGATCTTGTCATATTGCGTACATTGCGGGGTCGAGCTGGATCGGACCGCTAAAACCTGCGCCCTTTGCGGCACGCCGGTGCTGGACCCCTCCGCGGGCCCCCCGCCGGATCCGGACGAGGCGGACAGGCCTTTCTCCGATCAGCTTCTCATCCCGAAGCAGGTCATGAAAAAACGGTTCGCGGCGGCGGTGATCTCCGTTGTTCTGCTGATCCCGAATATCGTTCTCTTATTCGTGAACCTGTTTTTTTTGAACCGTACCTTCTGGTCGGTCTACGTTTTTTCTTCCACCCTTCTGTGCTGGACTTTTTTTGTCTTTCCCTTTTTTTTCAGAAAGGCAAAACCGTATTTGTACTGGTGCCTCGATACCGTTTCCGCGCTATTGTACGCCTACGTTTTCTGGCTGATGCGTTCCAACGCGCCGCGCACGGTGCAGGCTGTGTTCAGCGTGATCCTGCTCGTCTCTCTGGCGGCGCTTGTGTTCATCCTTTGGTACCGCCGGAAAAAACACAGCAAAACGGGGATCGCCATCCATGTGTTTGCCGATCTTACCGTCGTTTCGCTGCTCGCCGGGCTCAGCGCGGCGCAGCTTTTGGATAAACCGGACTTTTTTGTGATCGGCGTTATCTGCTCTCTGTGCTTTGCCGCGCTGTTCGTCTTTTTCGTATACTGCCACAAAAGCCGCCATATGCGCGCCTATCTTGATAAATACTTCAACGTGTGAGGGGATTTTTTATGAAAAAAACGTTACGTGTCTGCGCCGCCGCGCTGCTGCTTGTGAGCTTTGCCGCGGCTTTCACAGGATGCCTGAAATACACCAGCAATCTGCTGGAGGTGACCGGCGCGACGAGCTCCGTGTCCCAGGCTTTTCCGGAATCGACCGTTTCGTATTCCTATCCCGCCGATCTGTATACGGCCGATCCTTCCGCAACGGTCCTGACGCCGGAATCCACGACCGCGGTCCCCGTGCCGGGCACTTCCGCCACGGCGCCGACCTCCGCCGTTCCGACTACCGCCGCGCCGACGACGGCCGCGCCGACCACCGCCGTGCCGACCACCGCCGCGCAGAAGGATCCCTCTCAGTGGTCAAAAGCGGAGGTCGTACAGTTCTTCTCAAAGGCCGTGAACGACGCCAAGAATTATAAGGGCAATCTTTCGGTCACGCATTCCGAGGAGTTTTCTTCCCTCGATATCACGAAGTGCCCCGGCGGTCAGCTCGGCATCAACCTTGCGAACCGCATCGCTTCGGGCGTGATCAAGCCCACGAACGAGACTCTGCAGTTCGCGAACGGCACAGCCCAGAACTCCGAGGGCGACGCCGTTCCGATCCTGCTGCCTAAGCGTCAGGGCTTTACCCTGACGGCGGACGGCGTTCAGAACGCAAAGGCGATGAAAAACGGAGCCCTCACCATGATCGAGATCACGCTCGTATCCGAATCCTCCACGCTCGAATCGCCCCCGAAGTATAACTCCGCCGCCATCGGCTACCTTGATCCGTCGGAGGTGGATCTCAGCGTTGTGAAGATCGAACGCTTCAACGTGACCTACAGCGGCTCCACCATCGTCGCGACCGTGGACGCCGAAGGCCGCGTCGTCAGCGCCTCCTATACCGTGCCCGTCGCCATCGACGTGCGCGGCTCGGCGCTCGGCATTTCCGGCGAGTTCGCCTGCAACGCCACCGAAAAGGAGGCCTGGCAGCTCAACTGGTGATCG
>CADBOC010000010.1 GCA_902796175.1 Oscillospiraceae bacterium
GAGCGGTGCGTAGAGCTGCCCGACCGGGAGGAGGAGGATTCGACCTTCGTGCGCGTGGTATTCGTGTAGAGATACCGGTCGTGGGATTCCCGAAGCCGCATACTGCCCTCGCGCGTATAATTCGCCGCGCCGCGCTGCCACTTCACGTTTTGGATCTCACCCTTGAGCCGCGCCATCGGCACGCCCGCCAGCAAAAAGCCGAGAACGAGCGCGGCCAGAACGCCGACCGGCAGCATGACGTGCATCAGCTTATAGAGGAAGGTCTGGGGCTTGTCATAGGTTTTCCCCTGCTCATGAAGCGTGAGCAGCTCGTCGCAGGTATCGGCATACTGCTCGATCGCTTTTGCGAAGCTGCCGGAAGAGAGCAGCGGACGAACCTTGCCCTTCAGGTATTCGACGCCGTTGTCGGTAAACGCGTTGATGCATTCGCCGGAGGTAGAGAACCAGTAATCGCGCTCTTCGGGGCAGATCAGCAGCAGAATGCCGTCTCTGCCGCTGTTCCTGCCGAAGCCGTTGTAATCGAAGTAATCGTCCGCGTACTCCTCCGCGGAACGGTAGCCGAGCGTCTTCACCGTAACGGCGACGACGCTGCAGCCGTGCCGGGAGCCCGTCTCCTCAAGCAGGGCGCGCAGAGAGGCGGCTTCCTCCGAGGAGAAAAACTCCGCGCCGTCTGTGAGCGCGCCCGAAAAAGCGGGCATCAGCCCGTCGGGCAGAGGGGCCTCGGCATCGTAAGCCTCTGTCCCGGCGTCGCCTTCCATAAACAGAACGGCGGTCTCTTCTTCGTCTTCGGCCCACGCCGCGGAGTCGTCGTACGCCGGCTCCGTTTCTTCGGGCGGTTCGCCGAACAGATCGATCTCGGATGGCGTTTCGGCGGTCTCATCCGGCGCCGCCGCCAGAGAGACCAGCGGCAGACTCAGGCAGAGGATGAACAGGAGCGAGAGCAGAACGGAAACTGTTTTTTTCATTCTTTCTTCCCTCCCGTTAAAAAATGTAAGAAAGAAAATACAGAACGACCCATGCGGCCGCGCCGATCAGGCCGCTGTAGATCAGACGCCACTTCCAGTACGCGCCCTTATCCATCGGCATATTGCCGACAAACTTGCCGGATTGGCCGTTCATGGCAAAGTGGTACTGCTGTCCCTGATAGCTTGTGGTGAGCAGCCACACAGGGTAGAGCGCGTACCGCACCTTGCCCTGCGAGACCTGCACCCCGACGTGTTCCGGCGTAACGCTGGCGTACCCCGTTACGGTTTCGCGCAGCGCCTCGGCGGCGCTGGTCTTGATGCGTTCGTTCGCGCGTTCTACGCAGTGCTCCGCGTCCACGTCGTACTTATCTGCCAGATAGCCCGAGAGATAGGCAGTCTGAAACGGCTTTGCAAGCGAAAAATCGAAGGGCTCGATGCTCTCCATCATATCGTCCGGCATTTTGGAGGAACCGTCCGCCGGTACGCCTGTAAAACCGACGTTCCCGGCGCGGAACACGTCGAAGACCTGCGTTTCGGTATAGCGGTAGTCGCCCGACCGCCATGAACGCGAACGGGTCGCCTTGTAGTGGATCTGCACGTCCGTCTCTGCGTCAAAGAGCCAGAACGGCACATACATACCCTTGATCTCCTCCAGATGGCTGTCTTCGCTGAAAAGCTTCGGCAGCAGCTTTTTCCTGCTCATAAATTTTTTGAGCGCGTCCTTCGCCTGCTGCTTTGTGATCTGGAACGGGATCACATATTCGGGCTTCAGCCCGCCTGAGAGCCTGCCGGATAAAATGACGGGGTTGCCGCAATACGGGCAGTGCGTGGCGGCGGTGTTATCGTCCGCCACGATCTCGCCGCCGCAGGACTTACAGATATACAGCCCCATTTCGGCGGCGTCCGCGCCGCTCCACTGTTCTTCGGGGGTCTGCCAATCAAGCGCGTCCGGCTCGGCCGCGGCCAGCGCTTCATCCTTGCTTTTGAGCGCGTCGATATCGAACACCGTATCGCAGTAGGGGCATTTCATCTGCTGCGTGCCGGAATCGAATTCCACCTTGCCGCCGCAGCACGGGCACTTATAGTCGATCATGCCGGGCATATCCGGTACCTCCCCTTATGATTACTGAGCGTCGCTTTCGTCAAACACGTCGCCGCATTCCGGGCAGAATTTGGGCGGATGTTTGGGATCGGCCGGTTCCCAGCCGCATTTGTCGCAGCGGTACAGCGGCTCGCCGGCCGGCTTTTTCGCGCCGCAGTTCATGCAGAATTTGCCCTTGTTTACCGTGCCGCAGGAGCAGGTCCATCCGCCCTCGGCGGGTTTCGGCGCGCCGCATTCGGGGCAGAATTTGCCCATCGCGGGCTTGCCGCATTTGGGGCAGGTCCAGCCGTCGGCGGCAGCCGGGGCGGGCTTTTTTTCGCCGCATTCGGGGCAGAAGTTGCCGGTAACGGCCTTGCCGCACTTGGGGCAGGTCCAGCCGTCCGCAGCGGGCGCGGCAGGCTGCGTCCGGGGCTGCGCCCCGCCGCCCATCGCGCCGAAGATATTGCCGACTCCCCCGATGCCGCCCGCGTTCATCGCCATACCCATGCCGACAAAGCCGTTCATCGCGCCGCCGGGGTTGTTCGCCGCGCCGCCGAGGGCTTCGCCCGCGTGCTCCAGATACTGCGCCGCGCCGAGCCCGGGACGGTTGTCGACCGCCGCCGCGCGCTGGAAGCGTTTGAGATAGGCGGCGTCTTCTTCGCTGATCGAAACGGGGTTCATCGCGATGGAAACAACGGTGATGCCCCGGTTTTCAAGCCACAGACGTCTGAGCGCCTCGTTCACGTCGTCGCGCAGCTCCGCCGTGTGCGAGGGGATCTGTGAGGGGCGAAGCTCCAGCCCCGCCAGCGCGCCGAACGCGGGCGAGAGCGCGTCCACGAATTCGGTCTTCAGCTGCTGGTCGATCTGGTCGCGCGTGAAACGGTCCGCCACGTTCGACGCGATGTTCGTATAGAAGACGATGGGATCCGTGATGCGGTAGGAATACACGCCGTTGCAGCGGATCTCGGTCTCCATATCAAGGCCGACCTTGCTGTCCACCACGCGGAAGAGGATGGGCGTGGGGGTACCGAACTTGTTATCCATGATCTCTTTGGTGTTCACATAGTACACGCGCTGATCCTTGCCCGTGTCGCCGCCGTAGGCAAACCTTCTGCCGATGGTGAGGAAGGACTGCTTGAGGCTCTCGCCGAATTTGCCCGCGAAAATGCTGGGTTCGCTCGAGGTATCGTAGGTGAATTCGCCCGGTTCGGCGCACACCTCGACGATACGGCCCTGATCCACAATGATCATGCACTGCCCGTCCGCCACTGCGATGCCGGAACCGTTCGAAATGATGTTGTCGCTTCCCTTCGTATTGGAGGAACGCGCGCCCGTGCGCTTCTGGCCCTTTACCATCAGCGTCTCTTTGTCAAGACTGTCGCAGTAGAAGAATTCTTTCCATTGATCGGCGAGTACGCCGCCCACGGCGCCAAGCCCGGCTTTGATAAGGCCCATAATGATCAAGCTCCTTTTTCAGTTTGATAGAATACACAAAAAAGCCGAGAGGGATACAGATAATTTCTGTGCAAATTCATTATACATGATTCTTTCCTGTTTTTCAACCTTTTCCGCAAAAAAAAGCGATTGCGTTACGGGCGTTTTCATGCTACAATCAAAGAAAATGCAGAGGAGGCTTCGTTTTGGAGGCATTTTTTCCCGAACGGCTTCGGGATCTGTCGGAGCAGAGCATCCGCCAAAGCCGTTTCACGTTCACGGGGTTCCTGACCCCCGAGGAGATAAGCGAACTGCAGCGGCGCCGCAAAACGCTCGCCCCCTTTACGCTGTTCGGCGGCGCCCCGGGCACGGAGCGCTGCATCGCCCGCTTCGGCAGTGAAGAGGAGATGGGGTACTCCGTACCCTTTCCCATCGTCTGTCTGAAGATAAGCCCTCTGAGCGAGCGTTTTTCAGACGCGCTCACCCACCGCGATTTTCTCGGCGCGCTGATGCACACGGGCATAGAACGCGACCGCGTCGGCGACGTCGTGGTGCGCGTAAACACAGCCTACGTCTTCGCCCATGAGACGATCGCGCCCTTTCTGGCGGAAAACGTGACGCGCGTCAAAAACACGGCCGTATCCGCCGGGATCTGCGACGAAATCCCCGAGGGCGCGCTGTTCACGACCGTCCCCTTTGAGGGAATCGCGGCGTCGGACCGGCTCGACTGTATCGTCGGCGCCGTGCACCGCCTGTCGCGCGGCGCGGCGGCAGAGCTGTTCCGGGAGCAGAAGATCTTTGTGAACGGCGCGGTCTGCGAAAACCTTTCATACAGCGTAAAGCCCGGCGACGTGATCTCGGTGCGGGGAAAGGGCAAATTCGTATTCACCGGGATACAGGGCTCGACAAAAAAAGGCCGGGCGGTGTTCACGGCGGAGATCTATCGGTAGAGAGTGGAGTTTGGAGAGTGGAGTTTTTTGATCGGATGTGCGACGTTGATTTCGTTGGTTGCTTTTGAAAGGAGCATGGGATAAGATGATCGATATTTTAAGGGTACCGCACGCCGTTTTGCTTGAAACGGCGGAGGGGGAACACAGGCTTTCGGGCGCGCGGGAGATCGCCTGCGGCGACGCGCGGATCCTGATCAGAGACGGCGTTGTGACCGCGAGAGCGCGTGAAACGCGCTTTGTTTCGATCACACTCATATGGAACGGAGCAATGCCCGACGGCGCTTTGGCGCTCGGGGACGCGTGGGAACGCGGCTACGGGGATCTGCGCTTTCGTCCGCTGGACGCGGCCCGCGTTTACCCGTGGTATTTCTTCGCTTGCGCCGGGGAGACGACCGCGCTTTACGGGGTAAAGACCGGTCCGGACGCGCTGTGCTGCTTTACCGTAACGCCCCATGAGGTGCGCCTGAAGCTTGACCTGCGCTCCGGCGGCGCGCCGCTGACGCCTTCGGGCAGAACGCTCTGCTGCGCCGAACTCGTGTTCGCGGAAAAAAGCGGCTGCTCCCCCTTTGCCGCCGCCCGCGCCTTAACGCCGCTGATGGCCCGCGGCGCTGTTTTCCCGCCGGAACCGGTCTACGGCTACAACAACTGGTACTACGCCTACGGGCAGGGCTCGGCGGAGGAGACCCTCGCCAGCGCCAGGGAGCTCTCGGAGCTGACGAAGGGACTCAAAAACCGTCCTTTTATCGTGATCGACGACTGCTGGCAGAAGCACCGCCCCGCCGGCTTCATCGGCGGCGAGTGGACGCCGAACGAACGGTTCGGCGATATGGCGGCGCTGTGTGATAAGATCGCCCGGCTGGACGTAAAGCCCGGCTTATGGTTCCGTCCGCTGCAGACAAGAGATCCGCGCGCGACGGCTGATATGCGTCTGAATACGGGCGACTCGATCCTCGACCCGACGCACCCCGATTCCCTCGCCTTGATCGCCGAAGACGTGAAACGATTCATCGGCTGGGGTTTCCGTCTCTTAAAGCACGATTATTCCACCTACGACGCGACCGGCGGCGTGTGGGGCAAGGACGCGGGCGAAGCGCTGTGCAAACCGGAAGTTCGCTTCCGCGACGGCACAAAGACCACGGCCGAAGCGATCAAAACCCTTTACAAAACGATCCATGACGC
>CADBOC010000011.1 GCA_902796175.1 Oscillospiraceae bacterium
GATCGCGCAGGAGCCGGTCAGCCTCGAGACCCCCATCGGCGAGGAGGAGGACAGCCACCTCGGCGACTTTATTCCGGATGAGGAGGCCCTCGCGCCCGCGGACGCCGCCTTCCAGTCGCTGCTCAAAGAGGAGATCGCGGCGGCGCTCGCCACGCTCACCCCGCGCGAGGCCAAGGTGCTCTCGCTGCGCTTCGGGCTTGAGGACGGCCACCCCCGCACGCTGGAGGAGGTCGGCCGCGAGTTCAACGTGACCCGTGAGCGCATCCGCCAGATCGAGGCGAAGGCGCTGCGCAAGCTCCGCCACCCCAACCGCTCCAAGCGGCTGCGCGACTTTGTATGAGCGGGGGAATGAGAAGCATGAAACGCACGCTATCACTGCTCGCCGCGGCGCTGCTGCTGGCGGCTTCCTTCACCGGCTGCCGCAAAACCGGGATCAAAACCGGCGACGGCGCCTCCTCCGGGACCTCCGACCCCTCCGCCGCCGTCGGGGACGGCCCCGGCGCTTCTGAGACCGCCGCCGGCGAGACCCTTTCGGGGCAGACGGCCCAGCCCGGGCAGACGACTCTGCCGGGGCAGACCGCCGCTCCGGGGCAGACCGCCCCGGCCGCGACCTCCGCCCCCTCAGGCGCCGCGCCGTCGACCGCCGCGCCCGCTTCCGCCGCCCAGCCGACGGGGGCCGACCCCGCGGCGACCGCCGCCCCCGTTTCGGGGAACGCGCCGGCCGTCAGCGCCGCCCCCGCCGTCGTCTGCTACGCGGATAAGACGGCGGGGCTCAAAGCCGGCGATACCGTCACCGTTACGGTGCGCCTGGATCACGGCGAGCGGCTGTGCTCCGTTACGGCGCTTCTGGAATACGACCCCGCGGTGTTCTCCGTTGTGCGCGTGCGCGAAAACCGGATCGCGGAGTTTGACTCCGTGCACAAAGAGAGCAGCGGCGTCATCGAATACGCCGGGATCACCATGCGCACGGTCAACGTCGCGAGCGACACGCTGTTTACGGCCGAGCTGCAGGTCAGCGCCGTTCCGGCGGCAAAAAGCGCCTCCGTCGGCGTGCGCGTTTCGCAGTGGCTGCGCGGGCTTGACGACAACGGCGATCAGACTGAAACGATCACCGCTTCCGTGCCCGCTTCGACCCTTACGCTTGCGTTTGCGTAAACGATATGATCACAAGGGAACAATGGAAGCCTCTTCGCGGCTCGACCCCCGAGCCCGATCAGGTGCTGCTTACGTTAAAGGGGGAGGCCTCCTCCGAACGCGCGGTGCGCTGGCGCACGGATCCCGCCGTCAAAACGGGGTACGCGCTTTTCCGGGAGGCGGATACCGGCGCGCCGTACCGCCGGGCCGAAGCCGACCGGCGCGTCTTCAGAACAGATCTCGATGAGAGCGCGTACTATTTCGCGGATCTTACCGGGCTGAGGCCCGATACCGTCTACGAATATACCGTGGGGGACGACCTGCGCCGGGCGGGGCCTTACCGCTTTCGCACCGCGCCCGAAACGGTACGCCGCTTCTCCTTCCTCTGTCTCTCCGATTTTCAGACCGGCGGGCCGGAGCCGCCGGCGGATTATACGGAGGTCGGCGCATTTATCAAAAAAACGCTCGCCATGCATCCGGAGTGCGATTTCATTCTGACCGGCGGCGACAATACGAACTGCGGCCAGACGGACGTGCAGTGGACGGGGCTTTTCAACGGCCTGAAGGGCGTGGGCGAGAGCGTGCCCGTCATGTTCTGCATGGGCAACCACGACGACATGGGCTTCGGCAATTATTTTACAGGCGAAGACAAATACTATTCCGAGCACGCGGAGTATTTTACCGAGATGCTCTGCGGCAGCTACCCGAAAAACGGCCCCCCGGGCTGGGAGACCGCGAACTACGCCTTCACCTACGGCAACGCGGAATTCTTCATCCTCGGCACCAGCGGGTATGAGGAGATGAACGCGTGGCTCGAAAAACGCGCCGGCGAGAGCCGCGCGCGGTGGAAGATCGCCGCGCACCACTTCCCCGTCTGCTATGCCGGCCCCACGACCGAAAACGAGGATACCTGGCCCGCCCTCTCCGGCGGCATGGACCTGTGCAGCATCGTTTTCTCGGGGCACGAGCATTCCTTCGCCCGTTCCTATCCCCGCCGCGGCGACGCACTTTTCGATACGCCGGCGGAGGGGACGGTGCATTATAACCTCGGCTCCGGCAGCCGCAATCCGCCCGGCACGCACGTGATCAAAAAGATCTGGAACGCCAAGACCTACGAGCATGAGGTATATCTCTCCATGTATACCGTGGCGGATATCGAGGGGGACGTCTGCACCCTTACGGCGTATCTCGAAGACGGCCGCGTTGTGGACCGCTGCGTGATCGATCTTGCCCGCAATACGGTAGAGCCGCCGGATCCCGCCCCCGTGTTCCGCACTCCGCGCCTTGCCTTCAAGGGCGCGGATCTCGGCGTCGGCTGCGAGACCACCCCGCCGGTGAAGCGCGGCGGCGTATGGTATATCCCGCCGGGGGTCGCGGCCGCCTGCGTCGGCGGCGCGGTCGAGCGCGGGCCCGGTCGGGTGCGCGTGGAGCTCTACGGCCGCTTTGCCGAATTCCGGGAGGGCAGCGACGAAGCCGATTCCTCCCTCGGCGCGTACAAAATGGCGGGTCCGTGCTTCCGCGGCGAGCGCGGCCAGCTCTACGTCCCTGTTGAGGATTACTGCCGCCCGCTGCGTATGCACCCGCTGTATTTTGAGCGCAACAACTTTATCTCGCTGGAATCCGATACCGAGCAGCGCCCGGCGCCTGAACAGCCGTGAATTCTGGAATTGAGTTCCCAAGGGAAAGGAGCATAGCAATATGAACATGATCCAAAAATCTGAAAAAATGAAGCGCGTCCATTCGGATATCCGCGGGCCGGTCTTTGAAGAAGCGAACCGGATGCGGAAGAACGGTATAGACGTGCTGCGGCTGAACACCGGCAACCCCGGTGTGTTCGGCTTCGGTCTGCCCGAGAGTCTGCGCGCCTCCATCCTCGATCACATCGACGAGGCCGTGCCCTACTGCGACCTGCGCGGCATGCCGGCGGCGCGGCAGGCGATCTATGAATACCATCTTACCAAGGGCCTGCCGAACATCAACGCCGAGGATATCTTCATCGGCAACGGCGTGAGCGAGCTCGTCACCATGGCGCTGCTCCCGCTGCTCGGCCCCGGCGACGAGATGCTGATCCCGAGCCCCGATTACTCTCTCTGGACGAACTCCGTCCATCTCTGCGGCGCCACGCCCGTGCATTACGTCTGCGACGAACAGAGCTGCTGGTATCCCGATCTTGACGACATCCGCTCCAAGATCACGCCCAAAACCAAAGCCCTGCTCGTTATCAACCCCAATAACCCCACCGGCGCCGTCTATCCCGAAGAGATCCTGCTGCAGCTGGCGGATATCGCCCGCGAGCATAACCTTGTGCTCTTCTCGGATGAGATCTATGACCGCCTTGTCATGGACGGCGTAAAGCACACCTCCCTCGGCTCCCTCTGCCCCGATCTCTTCTGCGTCACCTTCAACGGCCTTTCCAAGTCCCACATCGTCTGCGGCTTCCGCTGCGGCTGGATGATCATCAGCGGCAACAAAGAGGTCGGTAAGGAGTACGTGGCGGGCATCCAGCAGATCGCCGCCATGCGTCTGTGCGCCAACGCCATCATGCAGCTCGCCATTCCCGCCGCCCTCGGCGACCCCGAGAGCACCGAAGCCATGCTCGTGCCCGGCGGCCGGCTCTATGAACAGCGCGAGGCCTGCTGCCGCGTGCTCGATACCGTGGAGGGCGTGACCTATGTGAAAAACCACGCCGCGTTCTACATCTTCCCCAAACTCGATATCAAGCGCTTCAACATTCACGACGATCAGCAGTTTGCCTTCGATTTTCTGCATGAAAAGCACGTTATGATCATCCCGGGCCGCGGCTTCAGCTGGCCCGAGCCCGATCACTTCCGCATCGTCATGCTGCCGGAGCCCGATAAGATGGCGGCGGCCATGACGGCGCTGAAGGAATTCCTTGCAGATTACAGACAGAAATAATGGATCAGATCCTGATACAGGGATTGAGACTCTACGCGTACCACGGCGTAAATCCCGAAGAAAAACGCGACGGCCAGCCTTTTGAGCTGGATATCGCGGCGTTCGCCGATCTCTCCCGCGCCGGAGAAACCGACGACCTCGCCGACACCGTGAGCTACGCGAAGATCGCCAAAACCGCCGCCGCCGCCTTTACCTCCGCCTCCTTCGATCTGCTGGAGCGCGCGGC
>CADBOC010000012.1 GCA_902796175.1 Oscillospiraceae bacterium
ATTAATATATTCGCTTGGCGTATGAAGCCCGTACCAAAATCTCCTCATTTTAAGCAGGATCACCATTATGGAAAGCGACGACGGCAGTCCCGTTCCCTTGTACACAATAGTATACAGATAAGAAAAAAGCAGCGCTTGGGGCGTTTTCGCCGCTGGCCTTGCTTTTTTGTTGTTTCGGAGGTATCGAACGACCGTGGCAAAACAAATCATACTCCCGCTGCTGCTGCAGATCATCCTGATCGCGCTCAACGCCGTGTTCGCGGCGGCTGAGATCGCCATCATCTCCATGAACGACGCGAAGCTCGCGGCGCTTGCCGCCAAGGGTGATAAAAAGGCGGTGCGCCTCGCGCGCATCACCTCCGCGCCGGCGAAATTTCTGGCGACGATCCAGGTCGCCATCACCCTGTCGGGCTTTCTGGGTTCCGCCTTCGCGGCGGATAACTTCGCCTCCCTGCTTTCGGGAGCGCTCATAAAGGCCGGCCTGCGGGTCAACGAGCAAACGCTCAACACCGTCTGCGTGGTGCTCATCACACTTATCCTCTCGTTTTTTACGCTGGTCTTCGGCGAGCTGGTTCCGAAGCGCATCGCGATGAAAAAGGCGGAAAGCCTCGCCCTCGGCATTTCAGGGCTCATCAGCTTCATTCAGCGTCTCTTCGCGCCTCTGGTGTGGCTCTTGAGCGTTTCCACCAACGGGGTGCTGCGCCTGGTGGGCATCGACCCCAACGAGCAGCATGAGGCGGTCACCGAAGAGGAGATCCGTATGATGATCGACGCCGGCAGCGAAAAGGGCACCATCGACGAGGAGGAAAAAGAGCTGCTGCAGAACGTGTTCGAGTTCGACGACCTGACCGCGGGCGAGATCGCCACCCACCGCACGGACGTGACCATCCTCTTTCTGGATGAGACGGTGGAGGAGTGGAAGGAGAAGATCATCGAAAGCCGCCACACCTTCCTGCCCGTCTGCGAGGATACGGTGGATAACATCGTAGGCGTGCTCAACGCCAAGGATTTCTTCGCCGCCGGCAGCGCCGACATGGCGACGCTGCTCAAAACGACCGTGAAAAAGGCCTATCTCGTACCCGAGAGCGTGCGGGCGGACGTGCTCTTCCGCAACTTAAAGGCGAAGCGCGAATCCTTCGCCGTGGTGCTCGACGAGCACGGCGGCATGGAGGGCGTCGTCACCATCACAGACATACTGGAGTGCATCGTCGGCGACTTTGACGAGGATACCCTGAGCGAGAACGACGGCGAGCCGGACGTACTCGCCCTTTCGGAAAACGAGTGGCAGATCGCGGGCGCGGCCTCCATCGACGAGGTGAACGACGCCCTTGCCCTCGAGCTGGACGACGAGGATTACGATACCTTCGGCGGTTACGTGCTCAGCCTCCTCGGCGCGATCCCGGAGGACGACACCACCTTTACGGTGGAGGACGACCTGCTTGAGGTGCGCGTGACGGGCGTGAAGGAGCACCGCATCGAAAAGACGCTGGTCAGAAAAAAACAGCGTCAGGAAACGCCGACTGAGGAAGAATAAAAATATGCAAGAAAGGAAGTTCGCGACATGGAATCCATTGTGGAAGCGTTCGGTCGGATCTGGGAGGAATTCTTTTTTACCCCCGGCGGGAGCGCGCTCAGCACGGTTGTCGCCGTACTCAGCGTCGTCGGCATGTGGATGCTGTTCAAAAAAGCGCATAAGGCGGGCTGGCGTTCGCTGGTGCCCATCCTGAACCTCTATACGCTGGTGCAGATCGCGGACGGCTCAGGGATCAAATGCATCCTTCTGCTCATTCCCGTGATCGGCGTGATTTATCACATCCTTTTGAATCTGCGCCTTGCGCGGGCCTTCGGAAAAGGGCTGTTTTTCGGCCTCGGTCTTATCCTGTTTACGCCGCTGTTCCTGCTGTTTCTGGGCTTCGGCGGCGCAGAATACAGGGGCGCCCGGTGACAACGATCTTTTTCTCTGAAAGGAGCATTCTGTATGGGCAAACTGGTGCTTGGCAGCGGCGGCATTTTCTTTGAGAACGAGAGCGATCCGATCCTCGATCATATTTTTTCGCTTCTCGGGGATAAACCGCGAAAAAGCCTTATTTTTCTTCCGACGGCGGGGCGCGACACGCATGAGGATGAGGAGCCCGTCCGCGATTACGGCCTCAGGCACGGCTTTGAGCGCGTGCGCTCGCTCTATCTCTCGGAGCCCGGCCTTTCGTATGAGGAGATGCGTTCCGAGATCCTCGGCGCGGACGTGATCTACGCCGGGGGCGGGAATCTGAAATTCCTGCTCGATACCTGGCGCGAGCGCGGCGCGGATACGCTTCTCAAACAGGCCTACGAAAACGGCGCGGTGATCGCGGGGCAGAGCTCCGGCGCCATGTGCTGGTGCCGCACGGGCTACGACAACTGCGGACCGGACGGGTCTTTTATCTTTCTGCCGGGGCTCGATCTCGTCCCCTACGTCCTCTGCCCGCATTTTGAGGACTGGCCCTCCTTTTTGACGGACGTAAAGACCCAGCCCCTCGACGGCCTCGGGGTGGATAACGATATCGTCATCTCCATTGTTGACGGCGAATATACCGTTGTCGATTCCGGCCGCAACCCGGCCCACACCGCCTACTGTCTGCCGAAGGCAAACGGCTGGCAGCCGGTGGATCTGCAGAAAAATCATGTGCCGCTGACGTTCTGATCCGGCGCACGCGTATTATAAAATTTTTTCTTGACTTTGACCCTGGGTAAAAGCGTATGATAGCCCCTGAAAGGAGGCTGCTGCCTTATGAAAATGAAGGAGGTCATGGCGCGAACGGGCCTGACCGACCGCGCGGTGCGGCTGTACGTCGACAACGGTCTGGCGTCGCCCGAGGTCGAGACCAATTACGCCGGCAGAAGAACCCTGAACTTCTCGGAGGCGGATATCGAAACGCTGCGGCAGATCGCGCTGCTGCGCAAGGCGGGATTTTCGCTGGAGCAGATCGGTCAGGTACAGCAGGGGCAGGAGAGCGCGAAAGAGGCCGTTCGCGTGTTTCTGGATGAAAAGCGCGAGGAGACGCGAAAAAACGAAAGGGTGCTCCGGGCGCTCTCCGGGCTGCCGGGGGAGTCGTATACGCTCCGTGCGCTGGCGGCGGCGCTGGAGCCGGCCTTTGCCGCCGAGCAGGTGCCGGAGGCGGATTTGCATATGTCCGCGGCTCAGCGGGCGGAGCAGATCCTTTTTACCGTGCTCGCGCTGGCGCTGGTTGGGGGCGCAGGAGCGCTGTACTGGCCCGCGCTGAGCTTGCTCGGCGTATTGCGGCTTCGCTACCCGAAGCCGAACGCGTGGGATATCACGTTCTTCTTGCCGGTTCTGATCCTGATCGCGGCGCTTGTTTCTTTTTCGCTTTTGGGCGCGTGGCGCCTGATCCACCGGTACCGGCATGTGCGCCCCGGGGAAAAAGACCGGAAAAAACGCGTCGGCCGTTCGACTCTGCTTTCCGTGCTGATCTTTGCCGCCGATCTGTGCCTGACGTTTTTCTTCTTTTTTACAGCCTTTGCCGAGTTTTTTGTCTCCGAAACCGAAAAACCGGAGCACTATCTTCTCACAGACGAGAACCTGCGCCCCGCCTACGGGGAGATCTACCGTGTGTTTCCGGCTGAGATCCCGTTTTCGGCGGGGGAGACGCGGTACCGGTATTTTTACGGGCAGTTCGGCTCCGACGTGTTCGCCGAGTGGCGGTACTGCGTGGACCGCCGACCCTATTATTACCATTCTCCGCGTCAGGATTATGAGGAGGAAAAGGCGCGGCTCCTCTCCGCGCCCGGTATCATTGAGACCGAACAGAAGGGCGCGTGGACCTGCTGCTGGCTGATAAAGACCGACCCGGAGCTGATCGAAGGAACGTGGCTCTTCTTCGCGTACCGCGACGACCTCGCCGCAATACGCTATTACTA
>CADBOC010000013.1 GCA_902796175.1 Oscillospiraceae bacterium
CGAAAAAGCCGGGTAAGGCGAGAGCCTTTCCCGGCGGATCTCTCCGGTCCCGCAGAACCGGCGTTATTTCAGGATCTCCGGCGATTTCAGGATGCCGGTCCTTCTCAGCACGTACTGGTCGCTCCAGTTCTCGTCCGTGCTGCGCCACGCGCCGGGGCCGTGCCAGCGTTCGCCCTCGTTGACGAGGTGCAGGGGGCCGAAGGTGTTGTAGCGGTGGATGTAGAGCTTGAGGGTCACCTCATGGACGCCGTCCGAAAGGTTTTCGACTCTCAGGCGGTAGGGCGGGTTGACGATCACGCCTCTGTCTTCCCCGTCCACGAATACGCGGATCATCGCGCCGCGGTAGAAGGAGACCTCCAGGTTCAGGCTGCCGTTCGTCGCCTTTGCGGGGAAGGCGTAGCACATATTGCCGCCGTAGAAGGGGTAGCCCTGCGTCGTTAAATCCCCAAAGCGCAGGGCTTCGGGCTTTGCGGTGATCACGGCCGTATCGCCCGCGACGCGCACGCCGAAGTCGCCCAGAATGAAGCAGTTTTCGGGGTTCGCGGCCTCGCCGTAGGGCATTTCCACGGTCAGCGTGTTGGTTCCCTTTTTGATCCCCGGCAGCGCCACGGTATCGATCGCGATGTCGACGTACTTGCCCGTCGGCGTGTTCGGCACCGCCTCGCCGTTGAGGGTGAGGGCGCAGGCGGCGGCGTTTTCGATCGCGAGCGCCGCCGGCGCGTCGATCTCGCTTTGGAAGGCAAAGACGAGCTTCAGCGTATGCGGAAGGGATACGTCCTTGATCGTCCACGGCTGCACGCTCTGGCCGCCGCGCTTGGGGATGCCGAGCGCCCTGCGGCAGACGTTGTCAAGGCGCAGGATCTCCTCCTCGGGCTGCAGCTCCCCGCCGTCGAGGCTGAAGGCCGCGCGGTCGAGCAGAAGCACGTTCGGCTCATCCGGCGCGAAGGCGGCCGGGGCTTTTACAACGGCGAGGGTCTCGCGTTTCTCGGGCTCACAGTACGCGGGGCGATCCGCTCTGCCCGGGATCAGCTTTAAGAGCAGCGAATCGTAGCCGTGCAGGCGGGTTTTGATCACGGTAGCGCCGTTTTTATAGTCCGCGCCGAGGGGACGCACGTCGCCCGTGGCGGTGTCGTAGAGCACCGGCGCGTACTCGCCCCGCAGGGTGAGTACCAGGTCGCGCGCCGAGGGCAGATCCTTGTTGCCGGGTTCCCGCGTGTGGGCGATGAAGAGCCAGCGGCAGTCGGTATCCTGCCGGAGCTGGTAGAGGAATTCGTCGGCGAGGCGGCCGTCGTTGTACCTGAGCTCCACGGTGCGCTCGCGCTGCAAAGCGGCGAGCACCGCCGCGTGGGCGTATTCCACCCGTTCGCTCCGCGCATAGAGCGCCGCGCCGCGGTCGGAGGGCTCCGCGTTTTCGAGCGTGGGGGCGTTCCCCAGAAAGATCAGCCGGCCGCCGGCGTTTCTGAAGGCCTCGAGCCGCTCGAGGGTGGAGCTGCGCAGGGTCTCGCAGGCGGGCACGATCACGCAGTCGTATTCCATCTTTCCGACCTTCAGCGGGGCCGAGCCCGCTTCGCAGAGGCCGGGGAAGAGGGATTCGCTGATAAAGTTGAAGTCCACGCACCCCTGCACCAGCCAGTTCGTCAGATCATGGAATCGGAGGTCCATGTCGAGCCGCAGGGAATCGGTCTGCTCGTTGGGTCCCCAGTGCAGCCAGAAGCTCTCCACCGGGTGGATCACGCCGACCTTCACCACGGGTTTTCCGCGGGTCATGGCGGTGTTCACGCGGGCGAAGTGGTCCTCCAGCACGTGCCATTCCTTATACCACGGGCTCTGGTAGTGGATGGAGGCGGGGTAATCGCGCTTGGCCTCGCCCTCCATCGCGTACCACGACAGGTGCGGCACGCGCACGGTGACGCCGAGCGCCGCCTGCCAGTCGCCCTGGTGCCTGTACATGCGGAAGTCCGCGTCCCACGCCGTTACGCCGTAAAGCTCCGAGAGCACGCCCTCGCAGCCGAACTGGTGCGCCGCGCTCTGCGCCTGCTTGGCCGTGGTGAACTCATGGCCGTTGCAGAGCATATCGATGCCGGGCAGGCCGAAGGAGCGGTAGGATCGCATGGCTTCGCCGAGGGCCGCCGTCTGGCTGTGGAGCGTCGGCTCCTCCATCATGTGGCCGGTCAGATACAGGTTGTGCGCTTTGCACCACTTTCCCACGGTGTCGGCGAAGCTCGACGCGAAGAGCTCGGCGATAAAGTCGTGGTAGCGGTAGCGCGCGACGCTCACCCTGCCCTCCGGCAGCTCCCAGAAGATCTCCGGCAGGGTATCGAGGATATCTGCCCCGTAGGTTTCTTGGTAGAGCGAAGGCACCTTGTCCGTCCAGGGCATGGTCACGTCCACGTCCCCCTCGGGTATGGCGGTCCTGAGCTGCCCCTTGCGCGAGAACTGCGGCTCGTCGGTGAAGATGGCCGGCACGGTCTTGTCGAACTCATCGCCCACCGTCTCATAGTAGCGCTCGTGGGTCACCTCTATAAAGCGGCGGATCGCGTCGGCGTTCAGTGTGTCGGCGTAGGTCTGGTTGTTGTACCAGGTGCTCGGCTGGTTGACCTCCAGAAACGCGTACCACTTCATGCCCGCGGCGGCGTCGTCCTTGCCGATGCGGCGGTAGCGCTTCAGGCAGCCGGCGTCGTCGATCTCCACGTCGTAGGCGGCGAGGAAGGTCCCCTTGCCCGAGCGCCCGCCCCGGTTCGAGGAATCGTCGGAGGTGTGCGCTTCGCCCGTATAGGCGTTCGTGAACAGCAGGCATCTCGCGCGGTAGCGCTCGTCCTTCGTCACAAGGCCGCCGGCGGCGCCGGAGGGCCAGCGGTCCTCGTCGTAGGCCCAGGCGAGCATCTCATTCGCCTTCGCCTTGTCGACGCAGGCGCGCACCAGCGACATATATTCGTCGCTCATGTACTCGTTTTTCAGGCCGGTGCGCACGTGCATGTGAAAGCCGCCGAGGCCCATCTCGCGGAACACGTCGATCTGGCGCTCAAGCTCGGCTTTGGTCAGGCGGTTGTTGAACGCCCAGAAGGGCGCGCCGCGGTATTCCGCGGTCGGTTCACGGAACAAGGCGTCCGAAAGCGTTTCGGCGCCGTTTTTTTTGTAAAGCATGGCAAAAACCTCCTTTGGGGGTAATATAGCAAAGATCATACAAAAAAGCAAGATAAAATTGGAGTTTGGGCGGAAGTCGGTGGTCAGTAGTCAGTAGTCAGAAGTCAGAAATGAGAAATGAGAAATGAGAAATGTCGGAAAACGCTTCGCGTTTTGATTTTATATAATCGGGCAAGGGCGAAGCCCTTCCTTC
>CADBOC010000014.1 GCA_902796175.1 Oscillospiraceae bacterium
CTACCGTTACCGTGAGCCCGTTTTCTCCCGTATGCGCTTCAAAAGAACTGTTTCCGGCTGCCTGCACGATCACAAATTCATATCCCTGATCCAACAGTCTTTTCAAAAAAACGGCTGTTTGCTCCGCGCTTTGGCGTTTCTCGTTTTCTATCCTTTCGACGCGCGTTTCGTTGTGCTGAACGTTCCGGTAATAATCCTTACAAACCCCCCAGCTTGGTCCGAAAGAACAGTTGATCACCTTTGCGTTCCGCAGGATCAGCTCCGCGAGACATACCTTCATAAAAATCAGATTCTGATTGTTTTCACTGTACTGCTGAGAATTGCCGAGATCCGCGCCGTACAGCCCGCCCTCTTCGGCGTAGGGGTATACCCCGGCGATGCCGCCGTCGGCGGCCATACAGCCGGCGACCTCGGTTCCGTGCGAGATCTCTTCTTTCGCGTTATCGCGTTCGGCTTTGTCTGAGGAATCCCGCATGGTCTCGTAGTTTTTGTTATAAAAGCACTGTCTGAAATGCAGGTCGCTGTGGCCCTCGTCAAAGCCGCTGTCCACGACGCCCGCCGCCACGGGCCTGATCTTATCCTTGTTCTCGTTGAGCAGGCTCCACATGCGGGGCGCGTCGATCGCCTTCATGAACCAGGCGACGCCATCGTCCGTCTTTTTGCTGTTCAGGCTTTTCGCCCAGTCCGCGTCCGTGCCGGTGTTCACATCCGGCACAGCCGCGTTCGCGGCAGAGGCTTCAAAGCCCTCCATGCAGAGGTTCAGCGTGGCGTCCGCGATCTCTGTTTTCTGTTTGAGCGTCTCCGCGAGCGCTTTCAGCTCCTCCTCCGTTTTCACGGAATCGAAGCGCCACTGGTAGTCGCCGGTCTTTTCGATGCAGCCGACGACCTCGGCGCCGTTCTCTTTCGCGAGGGCCTCCATGTCGGCGCGGCTCACGCCCGCCGCCGCCGTAACGGCCAGCTCGTTGTCTACATAGCCGAAGCCCGCAAGCGTCTCCTGAATGTGCGCCGCCTCCGGCGCGCTGTAAGAGATCTCGCCGATCCCGTCGGAAGCCCCGTTCTTTTTGGCCGTGAGCTTCGGCAGCAGAAAAATAAGCGCCGCGATCACGGCGGCGAGCGCTGCCGCGCCGGCAGAGATCCCGATGATCAGGCCGCGTTTTTTCGTGTTTCCGTTCATACCGTTCTCCTTTGTCTGACTTTTCAATACCCCTCGATGAGCAGGCGGTCGAACGCCAGCGCGTCGAGCGCTTTCTGCAGCCCCGAGGGGGTCTGTGCTTCGTTCTTATAATCCATGCCGAGCGCCGAGAGGGCGTCCAGATAGGTAAAGGTCTGCGTCTTCTCTTTGCCGCCGTCGTCGTAGGTCACCTCCACCTCTCTGAGCGGGGTCAGAGCGGCAAGCAGCAAAAACGCCGTATCGCGCAGATTCTCCGGCAGCGTTTTCACCAGATTCGCATCCGGCTCGCCGAACAGCCGCAGGCTGAGCGTTTCACGGCTCACCGCCTGCACCTCGGCGCCGCCCCAGGTCAGCAGGTTGATTCCGAGATACCGGATCAGATCCTCCGCGCATTCCTTTGTGGGGACGAAGGCGTCGGCCTTCACCCGCAGCTCAGCGGCGCCCTTCTCCACAAACGCGCCTTTGTCCAGGATCGCATAGGTCCCGTCCAGCATGAGCGTCGCGTCGCTCGGCAGATCATAAAGGGGCAGCACGTGTACGGAGGGCAGCGACCTGCTGACCAGCGGCATGCCCCGCAAAAGCACCGAAACGGTGTAAACGTTCGGCTCCCCCGTCTCTTCCACCTGAATATAATCCACATATGACCGTATCAGGTGCGACTCGAAGCGCACAACGCGATACGGCTCCTCCCCGGCTCTGCCCGTCATGCCCATATCGTACCACATCAGATACGCCGGTTTTGCGCGGTTTGTAAAAAAGGTCGGCAGCATGATCACAAGGAGCGTCGCCAGACTGACCGCCAGCACCGCCGCCATGGCGGCGAGCCTGCGGTGCCGGGTGCGGAAGCGCTTTAAATAGCGCACCTCGGGGGTGTCGACCGGCAGCGGCTCCATCGGGGCCAGCATGGCGTCGAGCGCCCTGCGGCAATCCTCGCACTGCGCGAGATGCGCCTCCACCGCCGCCTTTGACGCGTCGCTCAGAAGCCCGTCCGCATAAGAGGGCAGCAGGTCCCGCGCAAGGTCGCAGCTAAGGTCACTGGCCATCGGCCTCCAGCTCCTTTCTGAGCTTCTCTTTGCCCCGGTAAAAGACGACCCGGGCCTTGTTCTCTGTGATATCCAGAATGTCGGCGATCTCCCGGAACGAGAGATCGCCGGTCAGCCGCAGCAGCATCACCTCCGCCGTTTCGCCCCCCAGCGCATGGATGCGGCGGTAGAGGTCGCGGCGGCTCATTTCGCTCACGACAGAGCTTTCCACGCTCTCGACCGACACCGATTCCACACTTTTTTCGGCGGCCGGGTATTTATTGTTGCGTTTGCGGTACTCGCTCAGAACGCGCTTTGCGATGGCGCACAGCCACGTGGTGATCTTACAGCTGCCGTCGTAGGACTTTACGGCGCTGATCGCGCGCAGAAAGGTCTCCTGCGTCAGGTCCTCCGCGTCTCTTCTCTCCTCGTCCGTCATCTGCACCAGCAGATAGCGGAACACGGTCTCGGCGTGCTCGCGGTAGATGCGGTCTATCTCCGCCGCCGCGTCGGCGCGTTCCTCCAAAGCAGCGCCCTCCGCCCGCAGACCGACGCTCAAGGTCCACTCCAGCGAACCGGCTATCAGCTCAAAAACCGTCATGCCCTGTCCCCCTAAAACCAGAAAAACAACCTTAATCTCCTATTAATGGCGGTTTTTTTTGTTTTGTTACAACACGATTTCTTTTTTTGTGAGATATTATACGCATTCCGCCGTTGTTTGTCAAAGAAAACAATAAAAAAAGAGAGACCGATCGTATTTTTTTGTAACGATCCGCGGTTTTTCTCCATTAATAGACAGAATCATAAAAAGGAGACGCATTCCATGGCAGAAAACAAACCAAACAACGCGGCCGGCGTATTCGCCGCCATAAAATCGGTGCTTCGCGGCATCTTCGGTTCCCCGATCGGCAAGATCCTCTTCTTCGTGATCTACTTTGTCCTTTTCCTTGGTCTTATGGCGTTCGTCATGTATAAAGTGGAGGACGGCTCCAAGGTCGCGATGGGCGTAGGCGTCGCGTACGCGGTCATCGCTCTGCCCTTCGGCTGGCGCGCGCTCAACCGCATCACTCCCGACGTATTTCTCATCATGCCGATCATCGGCTGGCTCATCTTTTTCCTGATCAAGGGCTTTCTGTCGCTGCTCATCGGCGGCTTCGCGCTCCCCTTTGTGATCGTGAAGGCCTTTTCAGACGTCACCTCCAACGC
>CADBOC010000015.1 GCA_902796175.1 Oscillospiraceae bacterium
ATCAACGATTTTATTCAGGGCGTCATCATGCTGTTTGGCATCACAGCCGTCGTGATCGCGGTGCTGAGCTCCAAGGGCGGTTTTCTGGCCGCGCTGCAGAGCATGGGGCAGGTGGCCGCCGCCGAGGGCGACGCCGCTTTGCCGCTGGCAAATACGCCCGGCGTGTTCGCCTCCTTCTTCGGTCCCGATCCCCTGAATCTGCTGGGCGTGGTCATCCTCACGTCGCTGGGCACCTGGGGCCTGCCCCAGATGGTGCAGAAATTCTACGCCATCAAAAGCGAAAAATCCATCGGCACGGGCACCGTTGTTTCCACCGCCTTTGCCTTTGTCGTTGCGGGCGGCTGCTACTTTTTAGGCGGCTTCGGGCGGCTGTTCTCCTCTGAGATCGACGTGGCGGAAAACGGCGCCATCATCTACGATTCCATCGTGCCCTCCATGCTCTCAAAGCTGCCCGACATTCTGATCGCCGTGGTAATCGTGCTGGTGCTCTCCGCCTCTATGTCTACCCTTTCTTCCCTTGTGCTCACCTCGTCCTCCACCCTCACGCTGGACCTTGTAAAGGGCCACATCGTGAAAGAAATGAAAGAAAAATCGCAGGTCTTCCTGATGCGGCTGCTCATCGTGGCGTTTATCGTGATTTCCGCTGTGATCGCTATCGTGCAGTATCAGTCCAACGTCAGCTTTATCGCGCAGCTCATGGGCGTTTCCTGGGGGGCGCTTGCCGGCGCCTTCCTCGCCCCCTTCCTCTATGGCCTTTACTGGAAAAAGACAACCAAGGCGGCCTGCTGGGTGAGCTTCCTCTTCTCCACCGTGGTGATGCTTGCCAATATGCTGGCCCGGAGCGCCTTCCCCGCGCTGCTGCAGTCCCCCATCAACGCCGGCGCGTTCTGCATGATCGCGGGGCTCATTCTGGTGCCGCTGATCTCGCTCATCACCCCCAAGCCCGACAAAACGCTGGTGGACGACGCCTTCGCCTGCTACGACGAAAAGGTGCTGGTGCCCCAGAGCGAGGCGCTCGGAGATCCGGCCGCGGGGCAGAAAGCGGTCGCTCAGACGGTCAAAAAAAAGATCCGGGGCTGAAGGATACATTTTGACAAAAAAAGGGATCTTCGGGCGTTCGATCGCTCGAAGGTCCTTCTCTTTTGATTTATGATAAGCCGCTGTTCGGTTTTTCTTTCCGCAAAAAAACAGTTCTCGGCCGGAAAATATGCGCATACGCTTGCTTTTTTGAACGGGTTTCTGTATACTGTTCATGTAAACTGATTGGAAAGGAAGGGAAATGACCATGCGGATGCTGTTTTTGCGCGTCTCCTCTCTATTTATCGCCTTTACCGTGCTTGCGATGTGCTTTTTTACCGGAGCGGATCTGGCCGGTTCCCCCTACGCCCCCGCGCGCGGCGACGTGCGGATGAACGCGGTGATTCTCAGCGATACCCATACGAACGACAAATCGACCCACGACCACAACCGGATGCTCGCCGGGCTGTTCGGGGGCGTATCCAAAAGCAAAAAGCCGCTGGACGCGGTCGTGATCGCGGGCGATCTCACCGAAACGGCGACGGCGCGGGAATACCTGAACCTGCAGACGCTGATCCACCGCAGCGTGAAGAACGCCGCCGTGCTGCCGGCGCTCGGCAACCACGACGTGCGCGGTGATATGTCGCAGGCGGATTACGACGCGAACATCTCCCGGTATTACGACTTCTGCCGGTCCTTCGGCGTGGGCGCGGATAAGCCGTACTGGTCCAAAACGGTCAACGGCTACCGCTTCATCGTGCTCGGCAGCGAAACGGAGGAGAAGGACCGCACGCATCTCTCAGACGAACAGATGGTCTGGCTCGATGAGGAGCTCCGCCGCAGCGAGGCGGACGGAAAGCCCGCCTTCATCGTCTGCCATCAGGTGATCGACCACACGAACAACGTGGACGAGATCTGGCGTTTCGAGGGCTCGATCGGGGAACAGTCTGACGAGGTGCTGTCGATCATCCGCCGGCATACGGACCGGGGTCTTACGGTCGTCTTCATCAGCGGCCATCTGCACGCGGCGTTCACGGAGTACTCCTTTGAATCCCCCTGCAAAAATCTCTACTGCCTGAATCTGCCCTCCGCGCTTTATACGGAGGAGGCCGGCATGGGCTGTACGCTGGAGGCGTACGACAACTGCCTGCTGATCCGCGCGCGCAACTTCATCGCCGGCGAATGGCTG
>CADBOC010000016.1 GCA_902796175.1 Oscillospiraceae bacterium
CCCTTCGGCACCTTCGATGGGCGGCAGCGCCGTCACCCGAACCGCTCGGGGGACCGCATCCCCCTGACCTATACGCTGATCGCGCCGCAGGGGAAAAGCCTTGCGCCGTCCTACAACGGCAGCCGCGAGAGAGCGCTGCTGTGCCTGCTGCCCTTCGCCGGCGGCGCGCCGGAGGAAGGCCGCCTTGCCGACCTGCTCGCCTTCGCCGACGGCGCCCACGCGGAGGGGACGGACGGCGTTCTTTCTCCCTACGCCGGGGAGAACGTGTGGGTGCGCGGCGCAAAAGCCGAGACCGGCCGGGTCCGCGTCCGCTCGCCGCTTCTCACCGGCATTCGGGGAAATTACGGGAAGTACGTGTTTTACGGCGCGCGGGCGATCGCATATATCGTAAAAAAACAGCGACAGGCGAGATAATAAAAAAAACGGGCGAAGCGCACAAAACGCGGCGTCCGTTTTTGTCTGTTTTGCCTCAGGACGGAACCCGTATGCGTTTTTCGCACCGACTCCCGGTGCGTTTTGCCTCTGCGCGTCAGCGCGCTTCGTCCTGGGGGTAGGAGATCCCGATCATGGCGCGGATGCGGTCTGAAAGCGCCAGCATATCCAAAGTCTGCCGGTGGGGGATCAGCGGGCTTTCGGTCAGGCCCTGTCTTACGCAGTCGCAGAAATGCCCGATCTGCTCCTCGAAGCCGTTGCCGGCGTAGGGAAGTGAGAGCGTTTTTCTGCCGCTTTCAAGCTCCAGCACGATCTCCTCGGGGGCGTAAAAGCGCGGCAGCCTTGCGTAGCCCTTCGTGCCGTACACAAAGCCCTCGTTGGGCTTGCGAAGGAGCGTGGCGCACGAAAGCTCCGCGATCGCGCCGCTCTCATATTTCAGCAGCACCGAGGTGTGGCAGTCCGTTTTGGCGTAGGTGTTCGCCTCGGCGCTGATATGGGCGATTTTGCCGCCGAGGTACCAGCTCGCGAAGTGCAGGCCGTAGCAGCCCACGTCCAAAAGCGCGCCGCCGCCGTATTCGTTTTTCAGAACGTGGTGGTCCATCTCGTCCGCGTCCATCGCGTAGCAGAATTTGCCCTCCACGCCGAGGATCTCGCCGAGTACGCCCTCGTTTACAAGCTCCAGCATTTTCAGCGTGCCGGGCACGAGCCTTGCCCACATGGCCTCCGTCAGCAGAACCCCGTTTCGTTCGGCGGAGGCGAACATGCGCCGGGCCTCTTTTTGGTTGACCGCCATCGGCTTTTCGCAGAGCACGTGCTTGCCGTGCTCCGTCATCAGAATCGAGCAGGCGGGGTGCAGGGAGTGCGGCACGGCGACGTAGGCGGCGTCGATCAGATCCGACTGCGCCATTTCCTCATAGCTGCCGAAGCGGCAGGGGACGCCGAATTCGTCCCCGAACGCGTCCGCCTTCGCTTTTGTTCTTGACGCGACCGCCGCGAGTACCGCGCCTTTTGTATTGCCGACGGCTCTGGCGAAGCGGTGAGCGATCGTACCCGTTCCTACGATGCCGAATCTCAGTTTTTCCATACGTATCGGTCCTTTATATGTTGTATTTGCCCGGCGACGCCGCCTTTTTCTGCTTGTTCATCCGCCGTCCCGGTTCATCCGGCGGACCGGAGATAGGTTTGAACACAGTCGATCACAGCCTGTCGGAAATCTTCGTCGTTTTTTCCGGCTCCGGTCCTGACAAGTCTGTCCATTGTATCCGCAAAGGCGAACTCCCGTTTGAAAACGCGTTGATTCTCCTCGATCAGCTCCTGCGGGAACTGGACGAAATACAGCTTTTGCCTGCCCATCTCATGCAGGAACCGCTCGCAGTACGCTTCGCGCGGGATCCCGCCGGAAAGATAGTCTGCGATAAGACCGGGGAGAAAGGAGACGATGCTGCCGCCGAGCGCTTCGGAACGGTCCAGTCTCCGCAGCGATTCCGAAAGATCCATCCCTGACACCTCTTTTTTTTTCAGTATACATGTTTTGTTTCATAAAAGCAAGACGGCGCGAAATAATAAAGCCGGAAAAGGAAAATAAACGGGATTTTGTAACGGTTTTGTAACGCATCTGGACAGAAAACGGTGTATAATAAAACGTGATCTATGTTACAGGAGGAACGAAACACATGAAAAACATCAGACTCTGGCAGGCGCTGACCGCGATCCTGCTCTGCGCGCTGATCGTCGTCGGCTGTCTCTACGTTTCGAACGTGCGAAAGCCCGGCAAAGAGACCGAGCCCCCCGCCGGGCAGTCCGAACAGACCGCGTCCCCCGTCAACGCGGACGAGATCCTTTCGCTCTGGACTGCGGACGCCGCCGCGAAAAAGGCGCTCGTCGAGTACATGGCGGCGGTCACGGATGAAAACGGCGCCGATTTTATCCCGGTGGAAAACCGCGTCGCCGTCTTCGATCTGGACGGTACCCTCTTCTGCGAGACCGATCCCAACTACTTCGATTACTGCCTGCTCAAGTACCGCGTGCTGGACGATCCCGATTATAAGGACAAGGCCTCCGATTTCGAGATCGAGACCGCGAACAAGATCAAGGATCAGAATGAAAACGGCACGAAGTACGACGGGCTGGAGGTAGATCACGGCAAATGCGTCGCCTCCGCCTTCAAGGGCATGACCGTTAACGAGTTCAACGCCTACATCCAGGAATTCAAAAAGCAGGCGATGCCGAGCTACGAGGGCATGACGCGGGGCGAGGGCTGGTATAAGCCCATGCTGCAGGTGATCGATTACCTGAAGGCGAACGACTTTACGGTCTACGTCGTGAGCGGCACAGACCGCTTCATCGTGCGTGGTATCGCGGACGGCTCCCCGCTCGATCTGCCGAACGGTCAGATCATCGGCTCTGACGAGACGCTGGTCGCGCCGGATCAGGGCGATACCGACGGCCTCGATTACGTCTACGACGACAACGACAAGCTGGTGCTCGGCGGCGAGTTCATCGTGAAAAACCTGAAGATGAACAAGGTAACCGTCATCATGCAGGAGATCGGCGAGCAGCCCGTGCTCTCCTTCGGCAACTCCACCGGCGACGCGAGCATGGCGGAGTACGTGACCACCGACAACCCCTATAAGAGCCTGGCCTTCATGCTCTGCTGCGACGATCTGGAGCGCGAGAACGGAAATGAGGAAAAGGCGCAGAAGATGGTAGACCTCTGCGCCCAGTTCGACTGGGTGCCGGTCTCTATGAAGAACGACTGGTCCACGATCTACGGCGACGGCGTGAAAAAGCTCGCGAACGCCGAATAAGCACAGCGGAATAAAAACGAGGGTTCCCGTTCGCCGAGCGGGGACCCTCGTTTTCCGATATCGTTGGTTATGATTCGTTCCCGGGCGTGCGCATCAGCGCGGGGGAGCCGAGCACTGCTTTGCCGCAGCGCTTCATGGCGGCGTTCGGGGCGGCGGGGGCGGGCGCCTCCGCCGTCAGTGCGCCGATCGGAACGCCGGAGAGCAGCAGCGTTTCGCCTGCTCTCAGCCTTCGGCAGTCGAGAACGGTCTCTCTGCCGAGGGAGACCGTGCCGACCTCGATCGGGGCGAACGCGCCGGAAGCCGGGGCGATATACGCGTAAAGGGGACGCTCCCGGTATCGCCGGGGCAGCGAAACGAGGCAGGCTTCTCCCCGCTTGCTTTCCACGGTCACGATGAAGCCTTTTTCTGTGCATTCCGCGCCCACGGCAAAGCCGCCCTCGGCATGGAGCCGGAAGGAGAACGGCAGTTCGGCGGCGGGGCCGATCCGCAGGATCCCCTCGTGGCTCTGCAGCAGGCTCTCCTGCAGCGCCATGGCGACGATGGGCTCCGTTTCGAAATCGAAGTGGACGAAATCGTCGGAGCGGACCTGCCTTTTTTCATGGGATACCACGTCGTCAAAGGTATAAAACGCCGGCCAGTTGCGCCTGAGCGTTCCTACCTCGCCGTCCTCGGCGTTGAAGCCGTTCGGGAATGCCTGATGGTTCGAGAGCATGGCGCGAACGGCGGGCAGAACGTCCTCGCCCATCCCCATCCGGGCGAGAAATATCGGCAGCATGTTCCAGTGGCCGGTCTCTTCGCCCGTGCGGTGGAGCATGAGCTGGTTTTTCATCGCGTCCCAAAGCGGGGAGCCCGCGTCCTTCAGGCCCAAAAGGCCCGCGGGGTACAGGGGACTGAGCTCCACGTCCGGGAACGCCTCGATCTCCGGCTTTTGGGCGGGGTCGCCGAAACCGTGGCGCACCGGTCTGCCGTCTTTGACGCCGACGGCGAAGACCCTGTCTCCCGCGGCCCTTCTGCCCTTCCCCACGCCGAAGGATATCGTCTCGCCGTCCCAGTCCGTCGGCTTTCGCATGGGCAGCAGCAGGGGCTCCGGCAGGTGTGTCAGCAGGTCCTCCATGCGTTCGCGCAGCTCCGGCTCCGCGTAGGGCAGATAGACCGGGAAAAGCGCGCGGATCATCGTGAGATCCGTGCATGCGTCGTCGAGGGTCTCATTCGATTCATAGGCGGAGGTATCGCGGATGTGGTACAGCCCGTCTTCGCCCTGTTCGGACAGGTCGAGGTAAAAACGGACGACCTCCCGCATAAAGGGCAGGACGGTCTCCTTCAAAAAGCGTTCGTCCCCCGTAAAGCGCCAGCGTCTCCACATGTGCAGGGCGACCTGCGCCCCGGGGCTGCAGTTCATATAGTGGTATTCCGCGCCTCTGCCGAAGCGGTCGGTCACGTCGTGAAGGAAGATCCCATCCTTTTTCCTGACCGCGGCGGCGTAGGCGCGGTTTTTCTCCATGCCGTTTTTTCTGAGGGCGAAATAGTTGTCCCCCAGCTCCGGTACGCCGGCTGCCTCCAGCGGCAGATACATATGCTGCTCGTTGTAGTGGAAGTAGTAATTCCACGGAACGTAGTCGTGGTAAAAGCCCCAAAGCCCGCTCGTGAAGTGCGGCGGGTACGCGCCGCGGCTCTCGGAGTTCATGTAGTAGAGGTATAGATACCGGATATTTTCAGCGTATTCATCCGGGAGATCGATGTACGACCGCTCCCAGAATTCCGCCCACGCCGCGCGGTGCCGTTCGAACAGCGCCGCCTCTCCCAGGCGTTCGGCTTCGTCCAGCGCCGCCTGACAGCGCTCTGCGGCTTCTTCTGTCGTATCGCCGGTCTTTACCGTCCAGAGCAGCGTCAAAACGTGCGTTTCGGCGTTCGACAGACGGAATACCGCTGTGTGGCGGTTGAGTACCGCTCCCGCCGGCGTTTCGTCCGTCAGAACGCGCAGGGCGACGCAGAACCTGGTTGGTTCCAGCTCCTGCGTGATCAGCAGATCGCGTCCGTTCACCGCCGCGTTTGTACCGCTCAGAGAGGTCTCGGGCGCGGGCTTCTGCATGGCGTACCACCGCCAGAGCGTGCGGCTGCCCCAGCGCGAGAGGCGGATCTCCGGCGCTTCGCCCTCGAGGGAATCAACGGCGAAGGAGAGCACGGTCACGCCGTTTTCGGCGAAGGCGCGCGCACGCACGCCGCCGAAGGGCGTTTCGCTTTCGAGCGACGCGAGCGCGTCCATAAGGGAGAGGCGCGCCTCAAAGCGCTTCTGGTACAGGTATTCGAAGGCGGGGCTGTTCAGCCGCAGCAGGATCTCGCCGCCGTGCTTGACGCACGTGAGCTCCTCCTCATGCCCCGAGCAGTAGCAGGCGTCGTTCCAGGTAACGCCCGGGGGCGCGTCCTGCCACAGGTCGCATTTGTTGACGTGGATGTGTACGCCGTCCTTTTCGAGCCAAAGAAGGCTCCCGGTGTCGCCGTCCCCGATCGGGACGCCCGCCGTCGGGCGATTTTCGGGCGTGCCGAAAAACAGATCGTGCATGGGCAGCCTCAGGCAGGTCCCGTTCAGCCAGCGCTTGGACGCGGGGTCGTAACAGGTCTTCATGCTTGTATCTCCTCTCAGAAAAACGATTCCAGAAAGCGGGATACGGGGCCGTCGTAAACGGCCTCGCAGGCGACGCCGCCGTATCCCCACTGGTTGCCCGTGACGTAGAGAACGTGTGTTTTGCCCTCAAACCCGCACAGCTCCACGTCGCTCAGGTTTGCGTTCATCCCTGCGGCGGTTTTGCGTATGAACTCCGGCGAAAAGCTGTACCCGTCCGCCGGGCGGCGGTCCTCCTCCGAATACCACAAAACGGGGTTGATCGCGCCGACCTCCCATGTGACGAGATCGCGGCTGCGGTAGATATAGGGGACGAAGCGGTAAAACGGCAGCGCTTCGTCCGCGATCATATAATACATGCCGTTCGAAAAATGCAGGGTCGGGCAGGCGACGTAGCGGTCTTTGCCGAAGGCGTTTTCAAGGGGGAGCAGCGTCCATCGTCTGAGATCCGGGCTGCTTGCGAAAAAGATTGTAAAGGGAACGCCGATCTCCCGAACGTCTTTTCCCTCCGCCGCGCCGCATTCGACCGCCATCAGATACGCGCCTTCGCCTTTGCAGACCGAGGTGTTGAACAGCTCAAAGCTCTCCGGGAATGCGGCGGCGGTAAAACTCTCCCAGTGCTGAAGATCCCTTGTAACGCAGCCGTATACGGTATTCCGGAAGGTGCTCCAGACGTAGAGCGCATCGTTTTCCGCGAATGCGGTCATGAATCGTTTGCCCGGGGCGATCCCGGCGGAGAGGACCTCTCCCGTTTGCAGATCCCGGATCACAGCGTGATTGCCGAAGGCCGCCTTCTCTTCGATCCCGTTCGCGCCCCACGCCATTTCAATCCGCAGCAGTCTGTCTTTCCAGACAAAGGGCGTGGTCTCGCCGCCATTGTCCGCGATAAAGCCGCGCTTATTCAGAACGGGCCAGGGCCCTGTTTCGGTGCGGCCGTCGTCGGTAAAATTGATCATGCGCGTCATGGTATCCCGTCCTTTCATGCAAGGCGCAGCAGCAGCCATTCCCCGGCGGAAAGCGTCAGGGTGTATCTGCCGCCGACTGCCGAAACCGTGCCCTTCCCGGCCGCTTTGCTTACGGTCGATCCGGGGGTGCGGAGCGTCAGTTCCGTTCTGACGGCCGCCTCCGGCAGCAGAACGTCGGGGCTGAAAACGTTGTGCTGTACGCCGTCGCTGTTCATGACGAGTACGTACCAGCCCCGCGCCGTTTTGTTGTATGCGGCAAACAGCCCGCCGCCGACGCGGCAGGGCAGCAGCCTGTTAAGCCGCCGGTCGGCCTCCTCCGGCGTTACGGCGTTTTTGTGCCGCCGGGGAAAGGAAGCGTCCCCCGTGGGGTCGATCAGCATTTCATAGGAGGATATTGTCGGGCTGTCTTCATAGATAACGTCGCACACGCCGGGCAGCCCGCCGTTTTTGATCACATGGCCCATGTTGCCGTATTTCCCCGTTTTGCCGAACACGGCTCCCATCGCGGCGTAAAACCGGCGCATGCCGTCGGGCCGCAGGGGCGCGGCCGGGTCTGAGAGCGAGTGCCCCAGATACCTGTCGCCGAAGGTGACGTCGAGCATGGGCATGTTCGACGGCAGCACGACGGCGACCGGGGTAAAGGGGACGCCGATATCCGGGAACGCTTCGGCAAAGCGCAGAAAGGCGCGTTTTTCTTCCCCGTAGGGGCTAAGCTCCGCCGTATCGAGATCGCGGAAGGTGTTGCACACGCCGTATTCTTTGGCAATACTCCCGGCGCCGGAGAAATACGCAAGCCGCCACGCCCGCGCCATAAGCGAGAGCGAGCTGCCGCCGTGTTCGCGTTTTGCGAAGGGCAGGCCCGCGCCGCAGCCTTTGACGAGCAGATCCTCCCGCCATTCGTCCTGCCCCGATCTCAGCGCGTAGGGGATTGTAAAGCCGACCCCCTCGGTATTCTGCCAGCATTCATAATAGATCCCCCACGGGATGCCGGCGGCCTTCGCCATGCCCCGCGTAAAAGCGAGCTGTACGCGCAGGTTCGGGATCTGCCAGCCTGCCTCGGGGGTCAGCCGTTTCGCGCCGAGTTCGATCTCCGTTCCGGGAGCCATAAAGTAGCTGTCCGCCGGCAGTAGAAGCCCGTCTGTTTCAAACGCGCGGCGGCGGTAAAGCGCCTGCGCCGATCGAAGGAACGCGGCAAGGTTTTCGGGGAGCTTCAGCCGCCGCCATTCCGACGGCGGGTACGTCTCTAAAAACAGCGGCAGGCTTCCCGCTTCTATCCTGTCCCAGAGCCGTTCCCATGCGGCAGGGTCCTCCGGGGCCGCTCCCTGTTCCGTAAACAGCCGGCGGATGCGCTCGATGTCGCTGTTCAGGTTGCTCGCCCATTCGTGCATCTGAAAGCCCCAAAAGCCGTCCCCGAGCAGATCCCGCAGGCCGCCGATCAGGCCCTCATCATAGGGATAGCGGTTCGTGTATCCGACGCCCCCCTGCAGACGGTCGACGTAGAAGGGGCACTTAAGCTCCCGCAGCAGCGCCGACAGGGGGCTGCCGGGGGCAAGGGCGGTGTTGAAATCATGGGGCGGCAGAAAGCCGGGCTTGTGCATCAGCTTCAGCCCGTCGCCCTGTCGCCAAAGCCCGCTTTTCTCAAGCGCCGGAAACACGCCCGGCGCGTAAGTGTGGATAAAAGTGAACATGGTTCAGCCCTCCTTGTTCGTTACGATGAACATCATCCGTTCCATCAGCGTATCGCCGCCGTGGCTGCGGATGTGCCCGCCGTGGTCGGAGGTGATCAGGATCAGCCAGTCTTCTTCCCCGTAGGTCGGCCGCGCCTTTACCGCGTCGATCAGCGCCGCGCCCGTCTCATTCGAGCGGCGGAACGCCTCGGCGTATTCCGGCGCGTCGTTCCAGAACCCGAAGCAGTGGCCGTAATAGTCGCAGTATTCGAATACGGTGAACAGCAGGTCCGCGCCGTTCGGGTCCCGCAGCTCAGCCATCGCCTTCTCAAAGGTGCCCTCGTCTCCCTCGCCGCCTTCTTCCCCCTCGGTAAACAGCCAGGCAGCGTTCACGCCGTTCGCTTTGTCGTATGCGATCTCGTCCGCGTAGGTCGTAAGATGACCGTCCCACGAAAAACAGAACGCGGAGGAATCGATCAGGCCGTCCTCCACGGCCGTGGTAAGGAACGATCTTACCTTCGTCGCTCTTACGTCGTCGAAGCCGGTCACGCCGTGCCCGTCGCCCCACATGCCGGTGAACATGGTGGTCCAGCCCTCTACGGTCGCGGTTTCCTGTGTGATGGGCGCCGGGTAGTTCGCGCCGCCGCAGTAGGCGATATATGCCTTGCCGCCGTCGGCGAGCAGCGCGTCGACCGCCTCACGGTGATCCCGCATGGCCATTGCGTCGGCCCGGCAGCCGTCCCAGCCCAGCACCAGCACCTTTTTCTTCGTTTTGCCCTCGGGCAGGGGGGCCTTCAGGTGCGCCGTGACGCGGTCGTATACCTGCGTCTGCGGCACGGCGGTATCGAGCGTATTCTCGTAGATGTCGATGGAGTCGATCCGTTCCCGGTAGTTTTCATCGTTGTCGAGAATGATAAAGCCGGTCGCTTTTACGTTCGGCGCGGCGGTGATCAGGCTCACGGGCAGACCCGCGAGCACGAGGAGCGCGCAGATCAGGGGCGCTGCCCGCAGGGGCTCGCCCGTCGCCTTCCGGATGCGCCGCAGCATCACGAGCCAGAAGCAGAGATCCAGCGCGGTGTTGACAAGAACGCTGCCCCACGGCGCGACCGCGCCGAAGATCGCGTTGTTGACGAGCGGGGTGACCGCCATCAGCACGGCTGTATATCCGGCCGCGCCGAGCAGCGCCGGAACGAGCGGCTTCTGGTTCCCCTTCGCCGCGAACAGCGCGTGGAACAGCAGAAAGGCGGCGGCGGCCATCGCCGCCACGCACGTCGCGTACAGCGGTACGATCCATCTGATGAACACAACGGGGTAAACGCAGCCGATCGCCAGCGCTATCCCGGAGGCGATCAGAGCCCGGATCCGGATCGGTCTTACGTTTTTCATACGGTCGTCCTCCTTTTTTATCGCGATCCCGTTCTGCCGAAAAAGCGGTCGGCAAAGCGTTTTACTCTGCCCGAAAGGCGCGCCAGGAGGTCTTTCGACTCTCCGTCGCCGAGGTACGCTTCACGCATCAGCCTGCCCTCTTCAAAGCAGAGCTCGTCATGCCGCGGAAAGTACTGGTCGAGCAGAAACAGCGTATATTTCGTCATCCGGTACGTGGCGACGACGTGCTCCGGCGCGTTTTCGTAGCACTCGACGGCGGCGGTATAGCCGTGTCTCAGCGCTTCCGCGAAGCCTTCGAGCGTCGGCGTTTCGGCGTAAACGACGCTCCAGGCCTCGTTGAAGCAGCTCTCGTAATCCCAGCGGCAGTTTCGGCGGTGCGCGTCGTCCGCGCCGAGCGGGGAGATAAAGATCCCTTCGGCGCGCAGGTCGTTCCAGAACGCCGCCTGCATATTCGCGTCGCGGCAGCCGGGCTCCTGTCCGTGCAGGATCTCGGCCGCGTCGTAACGCCCCGATGCCGCCAGATAACGGAACATATCGTCCCGCGTGTTGTGGGCGTCCCACACCCAGAACGGGTGCGCCAGAACGGCGACGCCGCCGTGCTCGTGGATGCGGTCGGCGATCCAGATCCGCCAGGCGAGGTCCGCCGCCTCCACGCCGGGCGGCAGAGGACCGAGCGCACCGGCGATGCGGGCGACCTCTTCGCGGCTTTCGGTTTCCCGTTCACGGAACCGGCGGTCAAGTCCCACGCCGCCGGGGAATACCGCCCCCACGTTCACGGCGTGGATGTAGGCGTTCGGCACGTGCACCTCTTCACCGGGGAGGAGCAGCAGGTCGTTCGGCACGCGCTCCGCCGCCCCGATCGCGAGCAGGGAGCCGTCGATCAGGTGGTGATCCGTGATCGCCAGAAGGTCGAAGCCCGCCTTGCGGTACATGGCCGCCGCGAGGAACGGATCCTCGTGGCCGTCCACCGAGGGGCAGGCGTGGCAGTGCGTGTTGCCGCGCATGGGCGTGCGGGTATAGAGATCCTTTTCCGCCGCGAACACGCCGAGATCCGCGAGCGGCCGCCATTCGTCCCCGTCGTCCTTTACAGCGAGGCGAAAGGCATAGATCTGCTCCCGGCGCAGAACGCAGCGAAAACGGAGCGTTCCGCTGCCGTCCGCCTGCGTCTCTGTGTTTTCGTACCGCCGCCAGTCGCTGAAATCGCAGAGCAGGGACGAGTTGTTCTCTTCCTGCCCGATCAGGGCGATCCGATAGATCCTACCCGGGGTGAGCGCGGTCTCGAGCCCGAGCCCCCGCACTGTGAACGAAGTCTCCTTGTTTACAAGCGCGACCTGCGGAACGATCTCGTAATCGCAGAGCGGGGTCGCCAGATTGTGTATGCGCATGGATCAGACCTCCTTTGAACGTACGGCTTCATTTACGGCATTTCGCGAAGCACTTCGCACAGGGCTTCCACGTCCGCGTCCTCGGTCGCCCAGTCGGTCACAAGGCGCAGCGTTGCGTCGTTCAGACCGTCGAGCCGGTTCTCCCAGGTCGAAAACAGGACGCGTTCCTTCAGGTAGTCGTACTGCGCTCTGTTTACATGGAAGAACACCTGATTGGTGGGGGCATATCTGCATGGCAGTTCGCGCATGCGCAGCTCCGCCAGAACGGTTTTGGCGCGCCGGTTTCCGGCCTGCCCGATGCGCGTGTAAAGCCCGTTCGTAAACAGGGCCAGAAACTGCGCGCCGATCATACGGCCTTTGGCAAGCAGCGCGCCGCGGCGTTTGGCGAGCGTTTCAAAATGCGGGACCGTCGCTTCGTTTTTCAGTACCAGCGCCTCCCCGAACGCCGCGCCGCACTTTGTGCCGCCGATCGTGAACGCGTCGCAAAGGCGGGCGAGATCCGGCAGCGTTACGTCGTTATCGGGCGAGGCGAGCGCGTAGGCCAGGCGCGCGCCGTCGACGTAGAGGCGCATATGAAAGTCGTCGCAGACCCTGCGGATCTCTGTCAGCTCCTCCAGCGAATAGAGGTTTCCCATTTCATCCGGCTGGGAGAGGTAGACCGCCCCGGGCGCGACCATGTGCGC
>CADBOC010000017.1 GCA_902796175.1 Oscillospiraceae bacterium
AAACGGTCACCGCGATCGGCGGTTCGGCGTTCAAGGGTTGTTCGTCGCTCAGTACGGTCCGTATCCCGCAGAGCGTGACCGCGATCGAAAGCAATACCTTCACTGACTGCACGGGCCTGCCCCGGGTCACGATCCCCGATTCGGTGACGGCCGTGAAGAGCGGCGCGTTCAGCGGCTGCACGGGCCTGACCGCGATCACCGTTCCGAAAAACGTTGCCTCAATGGGGAAGAACGTGTTCAGCGGCTGCAAAAACCTGCGGACGGTCGTGTTTGCCGAAGGCATGACGGCGATCCCGGCCTACGCGCTGTACGGCGCAGGATCCGTTACCTCCGTTACGATCCCCGATTCGGTGACGGTCATTCACCACAACGCGTTTCAGGACTGTACGGGGCTGGTCTCTTTTGAGATCCCGGGGACGGTTGAGACCGTTTATTACGAGGCGTTCAAAAACTGTACGAATCTTGCCTGTCTGACCCTGAATGAGGGCACAAAGGTCATAGGCTACGGCGCATTCAGCAATACGGCCATTTCCGCGGTCACGATCCCGGCTTCAGTCGGCAGCCTGAGCTTTAAGAGCTATATCAACGGATCGACCGA
Organism: Oscillospiraceae bacterium; assembly: GCA_902796175.1. Lineage (GTDB taxonomy): Bacteria > Bacillota > Clostridia > Oscillospirales > Acutalibacteraceae > RUG806. The sequence goes on from CADBOC010000017.1 coordinate 599, forward strand.
AGCCTACAGTTACGCGAACGCGCAGAACGCAAGCGCGTTTTACGGAACGCCGCTGAAAAAAGTATACATTCAGGACGGCAACGCGTGGGCGCTGCGTTTCTACGCTTTTTATAACTGTACGTCGCTCGAAGAGGTCGTTATCCCCGATACCCAAAAGCAGATCGGCAACTACGTGTTCGCCGGGTGTACAAATCTGAAACGGATCGATATCCCTTCCGGCGTGAACAGGATCGACGAGCACGCGTTCGACGGCTCCGGCGTGGAAACGGTTTGCCTGAAAGAAAAATATCCGTCCCCCTATCTTGTGGAGGCCGAGCTGACTTCCGACGCTTCTGACGGTGCGGTGTGGAGCGTTCACGCAAGCAGCGGGTACTGTGTGCAGAACCGTTCTGATATCGGATATACGTTTGTGGTCACGGTCCCCGGCAGCTTCAGGCTCTTTGAAAACGCGATCAACAACACCGCGGACAGATCCTTTTCCGTCAGCGTCGACGGGGAAGCGTACGCGACCTTCACGCCTTCGGAACCGGCCGGCGGCGTGCTCGCGAAGTTCTCGAGACCCTTCGAGATCGGCGAGATCCCGTTAGCCGAAGGGCGGCACGAAATACGGTTCACACGCAACGGCACGGGCCCCGTACCCGATTACGACTATTTTAAGATCACGCCTGTCGGCGAAGCCGAAGGGTATATCGCAGGCGCTTACGGCGGGCTCAACGCCGTAGGCAAGGATGCGTTCGCAAATTGCGGCAGTCTTACCTCCGTCTACTTTGAGGAGGATCGGGAGGCCTGGGAGCACATTCTCATCGAGGGATCCAACGCGGAGTTCAGGGCGTGTGAGATCGTATACGATCATACCCATAACAGCGATATCAGGGTCACCGATGAACAGACGCGCGTTCCGGGTACGTGCCGAACGCCCGAAACGTGGTATGAAAACGTGTACTGTTCCGATTGCGGCGCGCCGGTCGGCGGCAGATATGCCGTAGGTGAGAAGGATCCCGATAACCACGCCGGCGACGAAACGCTGCTCACGGGGCAGAAAGAGGCGACCTGCGCGGCGGATGGGTATACGGGCGATACGGTCCTTAAATGCTGCGGCGCCGTCGTCGGTTACGGCAGTGTGATCGCGAAAGACTCCGTACCGCACACCTGGGATAACGGCTCTGTCGCCAAGGCCGCGACCTGCGTTCGCGCAGGCGTAAAACAGTACGGATGCACGGTATGCGGCGCGGTAAAGGAGGAGCCTGTACCGGCCGATCCCGCCGCGCATGCGTATGAGACGGTTTCGGTCGTGAAAGAGGCGACCCCGTTTGAACCGGGGACCGTACTCAGAAAATGCGTGAACTGCGGGGATGAACAGACGGAAAGCTGCGCGTTTGAGCTGACTCCCGCGAATTCGGGCTCTTACGGCAGCGTCGCGTTCACGGTCGTAAACGCCAAAGACCGCTCGCCGATCCGGGGCGCCGATATCTGCTTTGCCGTCAGCGGCAAAGACGTTGTGATCAGAACGGACGCGTCCGGAAAAGCCGAAACAGTTCTTCCTGTCGGTGAGATCAGCGTCGCCGTTCGCTGCTCCGGGTACCGGGTCCGCAATCTGAAGCTTACGGTCTCAAGCGGCGAAAATGAGATCCCCGAGATCGGTTTGACCGATTCCGGGATCTACGCCGCCGCGCTGGTGAGCCGTTTGATGACGCTGGATGAGATCCTTGAAGCCGGGATCGACGTTGACGCCGATGAAAACAATCATATATACAAATACACGCTTACGATCCGGTTCGATCCCGCGTTTTATGCGCCCGTAGAGCTTTCATACTGCAGATACGCGGGCGGCGTCAGATCTCTGTGCGGCTATCCGTACGACAGGAACAGCGGTTCGTTCTATATCCCGGAGAGAGACGCGCGGGTCTACGTCGCGTCTGAAAACTTCTTTATGATCGTTGAGGGCAGCGTCAGGTGGCTGAAAGAAATGTTCGACGTGCAGATGCTGATCGTCAACAATTCTCAGACCGATACGCTTGAGAACCTTGACGCCGGGCTGTCTCTGCCGGCCGGTCTTTCGCTGGCTGCGATGAGCAGCGGCGCGCAATCGCCGGTGCAGCATATCGACCGGGTAGAGGAAGGCGGGTTCGCGAGCCTGCATTGGTACGTAAGGGGAGATGAAAGCGGCAGCTATCATCTTACGGCGTCGCTCACCGGTTCCGTCATGCCGTTCGGGGACGTCATCAACGATACGTATACGACCAAAATGCCGCTGAACGTTCTGGCCGGCGACGCGCTGCGCCTTGACTTCTTCATCCCCGACACGGCGTATACGGGTCAGGATTATACGATAACGGCCGTGCTGACGAACGTGTCGGATATCCCCGTTTACAATCTGAGCCATATGGTGCATCTGACTCAGGGGATGGAGTGCCGGTATGAATCGAAGGACGGCAGCGAAACGATCTCGAATTACAGCGATTCCGACGCGGAAGGCGACGCGTTCGTGTTCTACCCCGGCGACAGATTGATCATCGAAGCAAACACCTCTGTTTTCTTTGAATCAAAAGTGTATAACAACTTAAAAGAAAGGCTCGCCACGTTTTTTGAGCTGCTTGATAACATCAGGACGCTTTTCGATCTTTTCAGCCTTGCCGTCGGCGGCGTTAACCCCTGGAATATCGCTTCGTTTGTTCTGGATCTGAATGATTACAGCACCCTGCAGGCGCTCGCGGATGTCGTCCGCGCCTGGCCGGTGATCTTTATCGTATCCTCCGTTCTTTATTCGGAGGACGCCTCGAATACTACGTCGATCCCCCATTCGATCCATATAGTCTCAGCGGAAGATCCCTATGCGGGCGTTTTCCGTATAGATGAGATGGCCAAACAGGTGGGTAAGACCTTTGTCTCTGAATTGATCGGAGAATTCTATGGGGAAGCGATCGGCAGTGTGATCGGCGCGTTCAAAATGGATCAGTTCAGTGAGGACTTTTTGAGTTTCCTTGCGGGAAAAGTAGACCCGGTCGCAATTTCCGGCGCCGAGCGGAATATAAAGAGTATGGTCGGTCAGGCGCAGTCAATTGCTGTACGCGGCGGAGAAGCCGGAACAACGTGGACGGTCGCGTGCGAAAGCGTGAACGGATCGACCCCGTCTCACGCGCCCCGGCGCCTTGGCGGCAGCCCGGCAGGGGAGGGCGGTCCCGTACAGATCACGGTCTCTTCCCCGAACGCGGTGTATCATGAAGACGGTTCCGTAAGCTTTCAGGGGGACGCGGCGGTGCATTTTTACGCGGAAGAACCCGTCTCTGTCAGATGGACGGTCGCCGGAGACAACGGAAAGACGTTCAGCGGCACCGTGACCTTTGTGGAAGCGCACGAGCACACCGCCGCCGAATGGCATACGGTCGTTGCCGCGTCAGAGTTCTGCTGCGGTCTGTCCGATCGCAAATGCGCGGTCTGCGATCAGATCATGGATGTGCGGCTGGATGAAAAAACGGAGCATACGCACCGGTTTACGGATTACGTCAGCAACGGCGACGCGACCTGTACGGCGGACGGAACGAAGACCGCAAAATGTGAAGGCTGCGACGCAACGGATACCGTGCCGGACGCCGGTTCCGCGCCGGGGCACGCGTATACGGAAAAGACGGCCGCGCCCACCTGCGCTGAACCGGGTATGAAGATCTATACCTGTTCGCGCTGCGGGGCATCCTATACGGAACCCATCGCCGCCGCCGGTCACCGCGACGCCGACGGCGACCGCCGCTGCGACGAATGCGGCGCGGACCTCGGCGCGGGGCAGAACGCCTGCGGCCACCTCTGCCACAGAACGGGCTTCTTCGGCTTTTTCTGGAAGATGATCAACTTCTTTAACAGACTCT
>CADBOC010000018.1 GCA_902796175.1 Oscillospiraceae bacterium
GCGTCTGCCGATTTTTGGTCGGAGTGACGGGATTCGAACCCATGGCCTCTTGGTCCCGAACCAAGCGCACTACCAAACTGTGCCACACCCCGAAAGATAAAGCAAAAGGCAAATAAACGATATACCCCTGCGTTGTGAAATAAATTCTATCACAAGTGAAAAGAAAAAGCAAGAGTTATTTGCAAAAAAAACGAGAAATTTCATAAGCAACGACGCTGGAGCGGATTTCGGATAGAATTGCGGATTGTGTTTGTTTTCGGAAAAAAGCGTGTCATTTGTTAAAAAAATAACAAAAAAAGGTTGATTATTTGATCGCTGATTGATATAATAGAACAGTCATTGAAATCCCTTGGGGGAGGGGTCTTGATGCCTTCGTTTTCGGGCGCTTCTTCCGAAAAACGATGACGCATGTTTTTTGACGGAATGAAGTCAAAAAAACAAGATCATGAAAGGATGTGTTTACAATGAAGCAGAATCAGAATCAGGATAATTTTAAGCGCGGTACCGCGGAACTGCTTGTTCTGCACCTGCTGCAGCAGGGCGATCTCTACGGGTATCAGATCACGCATCTGTTTGAAGAAAAGAGCGACGGCGCTTATACGATGCTTGAAGGATCTTTGTATCCGATCCTGTACAAACTGACGTCGGCAGGATATATCAGTGATTATCAGAAGCAGGTCGGCGTCAGAAGGACCAGAAGATACTACCACATTGAAGAAGCGGGACGCGCCTACTACAAAGAGATCCTTGCCGATTATCTTGCGATCGCTGCCAGCATCAATCAGATCCTTGACCGCGCGCCTGCCAAAAAGACGAAAAAACATACCGAGACCGAGGCGCAGAATCCTGACCAGTAAAAAGCATAAGACGCATGCGTCAACAATAACGCCGGAACGCGGTTTTACAGAATGCCGTTCCGGCGCGGTTTTTTCAGGTCTCGTTCCAGCTGAAGCTGCGCGGGCTGCCTTCTGTCAGAAGGCTCGGGTAGCCCCACTGCCGCAGCACCTCGAACGCGCCGACCGCGGCCGCGTTTGACAGGTTCAGGCTTCTCGCTTCGCTGATCATGGGGATGCGTACCGTGGTATCGGGGTGCTGCCGCAGGAGCCCCTCGGGCAGCCCCGCGGTCTCTTTGCCGAAGACAAGATAGACGCGCTCGGGGTAGCGCACCTCGGTGTGGATATGCTGCGCTTTGGTTGAATAGTAGAAAAAGGCGCCTTCCGTATTTTGCTCAAAGAAAGCGTCAAGTGAAGGATAATAGGTAATGTCGAGCAGATACCAGTAATCGAGCCCCGCGCGTTTTAGTTTTTTATCGTCTACACGAAAGCCCATCGGCTCCACAAGATGCAGCCGTGCGCCGGTCGCGGCGCAGGTGCGCGCGATGTTGCCGGTGTTCTGCGGGATCTCGGGTTCAACGAGCACAAGATTGAGTTCGTACATGATCTTCTCCGTTTCGTTTTTGTGCGTTTGTTACCGTATTGTATCACGCGCCGGGAAAAAAGTAAACCTTCCCGCGTATGATCGACTGAAAAAACGCCACACTATCCTCAAAAAGGGAGGTGTTCGTATGAACGGAACAAAAATGAACGCGGCGAAATACGTCGGCGCGGCGATGGCGGTCGGCGGCAGCGTGCTGCTGGGAAGCGCGATGCTGAGCTCCGGGCCGTCTCTGAAAAAGAAGGCGAAAAAGACCGCCGACCGGGCGATCGACGCCATGGACGCGTTTTTTGCCGGCATGCAGAATCTGCTGAAATAAAATAGACTTGGAACAGGCTCCGCCGCTTTTGCGCAGGTGAGCCGGAAATGAGGCTGAAATGTCATTCAGAAAGCTGTTTTGCCTGCTGTCAGCGGCGGCGCTCCTGTTGACGGGATGCGCAAACCGAAAAACGTCCGGGGAGGGATCTCCTTCGACGGACGCCGCCGGGGCGGTGACCGCCGCGGCCGAAAGCGAAAGCGCCGGCGAGACCGAAGCGCCGGGCACGCCTGTGGGGGCGATGGGTACCGAAAACGCGCCGGGCTGTTTTTACGGCGCGGATACCGGAACCGACAAAACCTATACGGGGCTTGAGCCGCTGGCGCTCAATCCGTTTGACGGCGCGCTGGATCCGCCGGAACAGGATTTTTCCACGAAGCGGATCGAGTACAGCTACGGCGTGGCCAAAAACGGCGAGCCGCATGAGATCAGCGTCTCCAATCAGCGTTTTTTTGATGAAAACGGCTTTAACGCGCTGTGTCTTGATACAAAAACGGCGGAAAAGGTCGTTTATCTCACCTTTGACTGCGGGTATGAGAACGGGTATACCGGCAAGATTTTGGATACGCTGCGCGATAAGGGGGTCAGCGCCGCCTTCTTCTGTACGCTGCCGCAGATGCGGGAGAACTGCCCCCTGATCGCGCGCATGATCAAAGAAGGGCATATCGTAGGCAACCATTCTGTTACGCATCCCGATTTTTCGGAGCTCAGCCGGGGAGAGATGCTGGAGGAGGTTAAGGGGTTCGACGACTTTCTGCGCGAGCACTTCGGTTATTCCTCTTTCTATTTCCGCTATCCGCAGGGCAAATACAGCGAGGATTCGCTCGATATGCTCGGCAGAATGGGCTACCGCAGCGTGTTCTGGTCGCTTGCCTACGCGGATTGGGATCTGAACGATCAGAAGGGCGCCGATTTCGCCGCCGAGACCGTTCTCTCCCGGCTGCACCCCGGCGCGGTGATCCTGCTGCACGCCGTTTCGCCCGACAACGCCGAGGGGCTTGCGAAGATCATAGACGGCGTCCGCGGAGCGGGGTATGAGTTCCGGGCGCTGTCGGCATACCCGGGTTGAGAACGCCCTAAGGATCTCTGCGAAAAACACGCGCCGCGGCGCGTGTTTTTTTCTTTACAAGCAGTGCGGAATGTGGTAGAATACGAAGCATAAAAGAACGATTGTCATTTGAGGAAACGGTATGAAATTAAAAAGAATAGACGCGAACGGCGCCCTGCAGGGCTTTGTGCTTGTAAAGACCTGCGACCTGAAAACGACCAAGACCGGCGCCCATTATCTGGATCTTACGATCTCTGACGGCGAGACGGATCTTGTAGCGAAGATCTGGGATTTTCGCGGCACGCCGCAGGATCAGCCGCAGCCAAATACCCTGCTGATGGTGCGGGGCACGCTCGGCATGTATAACGGGCAGCCCCAGTTCAAGATCGAAAAATTCCGCTTTCGCCAGCCCTCCGACGACGTCAGGATCGAAGACTACGTCCCCTCCGCCGCGCTGCCGGGTGAAAAAATGTGGGAGGCGCTGATCGCGACGGCGGATACCTTTGCCGATGAAGAACTGAAAAACCTCGCGAAGACCGTGCTTACCAGATACAAGGGGCAGATCCTGACCCTGCCGGCGGCATCCCGGCTGCACCACGCGGTACTGGGCGGCCTGTTGATGCATACGCTCTCGATCTGCCGTCTGGCCGAAGCGGTCGCGACGCTCTACCCATCGGTGGACCGGGACCTGCTGCTGTGCGGCGCGATGCTGCACGATATCGCAAAGACCGAGGAATTCAGGCTTGCGCCCACCGGTCTGGTGGACGGCTACAGCGTGGAGGGAACGCTGGTGGGGCACCTGGTAGCGGGCGCGATGCTGGTGCGTTCAGTCGGCGAAGAGATCGGCGTATCGCGCGAGACGCTGACGCTCGTGGAGCATATGCTCATCTCTCACCACGGCATCCCCGAATACGGGGCTGCCGTAAGGCCTCTGTTTCTGGAGGCTGAACTGCTTTCGCAGCTCGATACGCTCGACGCGAACGTGTATGAGATAGAGGGCGCGCTCAAGGGCATGGAGAAGGGCTGCTTTTCCAATAAAATGTGGGCGCTGGAGGACAGAAAATTCTACCATCACGGGCGAAAGCGCGTGGATACGGTCGTGGATTTTGACTGGCGCATCGAACGCATACAGAGAGAGGAGACGGACTGATGGCGGGGGAGAGCTGGACGGAGATCCGCGTGCTTGTTCCTTCTGAACGCATAGACGACGCGGGGGCGATCGCGAACATGACGGTGCCCTACGGGATCTACATAGAGGATTATTCGGATCTCGAACAGCAGGCGCTCGAGATCGCGCACATCGACCTGATCGACGAGGATCTGCTTAAAAAAGACCGCAGCCGCGCCGTGATCCATATCTATATCTCGCCGGAGGAAAACCCCGCCGAGGCGGTATCCTTTCTGAAGGAGCGGCTCGAGGCGGAGGGCGTAGCGTATTCGCTGGAGCTTGCCGCCTGCGCGAACGAAGACTGGCAGAACAACTGGAAAAAGTATTTTAGGCCCGCAAAGGTCGGCGAAAAGCTGCTGATCCGCCCCGTTTGGATCGACGATTACGACGCCGAAGGACGCCGTGTGCTGAACCTGGAACCGGGCCTTGCCTTCGGTTCCGGCACCCATGAGACGACCCGGCTCGTTATGGAGACGCTCGAACCCCTTGTAACGGAAGAGACAGAGGTACTGGACGTCGGCTGCGGCAGCGGCATCCTTTCGGTGGCGGCGCTGCTGCTTGGGGCGAAGCGCGCAGTAGGCGTGGATATCGATAAGCTCGCCGTGAAGGCTGCGCGGGAAAACGGCGAACGCAACGGCTTTGCCGAGCCCCTGTATACGGTGTTTGAGGGAAACCTGACGGATCGCGTGTCAGGCAGGTATTCGCTGATCACGGCGAATATCGTGGCGGACGCGATCATCATGCTCACACCCGCGATCCCCGCGTTTCTGGAGCCGGGCGGCAGATACATCGTTTCCGGCATTATCGATACCAGGGAAGACGACGTTGCCCGCTGCCTTGCCGAAAACGGCTTTACGGTGTTCGAGCGCCGCGAGAAAAACGGCTGGATCTGTCTTTGCTGCGGCATAACGCGGTGATATTCGGCGCTTTCCGTCTGCGGGAAGCGCCTTTTTTTGAAAAAGGAGGAAGGGTCTTGTCTGCTGAAACAGGGATCTTTCGCAGCCTTGAGGCGTTGCGCGAAAAAGCCCGGAGCCTCGGCGTGGCGCTGCCGTTTTCGGACAATACGGCGGTTCTCGGAGAGCCTCTCGCGTTTTGCGGTCTTACGCTGCCGAACCGCCTCGGCTCCGCCCCGATGGAGGGCGCCGATTCGGAAGATGACGGCGCGCCTTCGGAGCTGACAGCGCGCCGGTATATCCGCCTTGCCGAAGGCGGTTTCGCCCTGCTGTGGTTCGAGGCCGTATCGATGACGGAAAACGGCAGATCGTCCGCGCGGCAGCTGCTGTTGAACGAAGCGACGCTCGACGCGTTCCGCCGCCTGACCGAAGCGGTGAAGGAAGCCGGCCTGAAGCAAAACGGCTTCGCACCCGTTCTGGTTCTGCAGGCGAACGATTCGGGACGGTATTCGAATCCCGGAAACCGGCCGCGGCCGCGTATCGCCTGCCGCCACCCGTATCTGGAACGCTTCCGCAGGGCTGAGGACGCCGACGTCGTGACGGACGACGAACTGAAGGGGATCGAGAGATCGTTCGGGGATATGGCGCTGCTGGCAAAACGCGCGGGGTTTGACGCGGTGGATATCAAGGCCTGCCACGGCTATCTGACGGCGGAGCTGCTTTCCGCCTTCGACAGGCCCGGCGCGTACGGCGGCAGCTTTGAGAACCGGACGCGGCTGCTGTATAACGGCATTCTTGCCGCGAAAGCGCATGAAACGCCCGCGTTCCGTGTTACCGCCCGCATCGGCGTATACGACGGCTACCCTCAGGGGTCGGGCTTTGGGCAGGCTGCGCCGGGGGATCTTGCGCCCGATCTCACGGAGCCGATCCGGCTGATACGGGAGCTGTACGGCAAGCTCGGCGTGACCGGCGTGAATCTTACGATGGGGAACCCCTACGTAACGACGCACGTGACGCGCCCCTTCGACGGCGGCAAATATGATCCGCCGGAGCCGCCCCTTGCCGGGATCGGCAGAATGATCGGCGGCATAGGCGCTCTCAAACGGGCCGCGCCGCAGATGACGGTGCTCGCTTCCGCCCCCTCGTATCTGCGGCAGTACGCGGATCTGTACGCCGCGGGGGCGGTGGAGCAGGGATACTGCGACGGCATGCTCTTCGGCAGGCTGTCGTTCGCTCAGCCGGATCTTGCGGTGAAGATCCTCGGAACCGGCAGGCTGGATCCGAAGCGGGTCTGCCTTACCTGCGGCAAGTGCGGGGATCTGATCCGTTCGCACCTGCCGACGGGCTGCGTGCTCCGCGATGCCGGGGTCTATTTGCCGCATTACCGGCGGTATCTCGAAGAAAAAGACCGGCTGCCGGCGAATTTCAGGGGGTAGAGGCATGAAAAAAACGGCGATCGTAACGGGCGGCGCCCGGGGCATCGGGCTTGCCGTTTCACGAAAGCTTGCGGAGCAGGGCTGCGATCTCGCGGTCTTTTCGACCGGCGGCGAAGAACGGTATAAAGCCGCTCTGGAGTCTTTGAGAGAGCGCGGCGCAAGGGTCCATTACGTTTCCGGCTCTCTTGACAGCGCTGCCGACAGGGAGCGGCTGCTGGATGAAACGCTCGCGGTCTTCGGCAGAGTGGATATTCTGGTCAACGACGCGGGCGTCGCGCCGAAGGTAAGGGCTGATCTGCTCGAGATGACGGAGGAGAGCTTTGACCGCGTGCTCGGGATCAACGCGAAGGGGACCGTATTTCTGACGCAGCTCGTCGCGCGGCAGATGCTGGGGCAGGAGCGCCTCTTCCGCCACAGGGGGCACATTGTGAACGTAGGCTCCTGCTCCGCCGCCGTGAGCTCCGTTTCGCGGGGCGAATACTGCCTTTCGAAGGCGGCGGTCGGCATGGCGACCCTGCTTTTTGCCGACCGGCTGGCGGCGGAGGATATCCTCGTCAACGAGGTGCGCCCCGGCGTGATCGCGACGGATATGACGGCGGCGGTACAGGAAAAATACGACCGGCTGATCGAAGAGGGCGTTTTCCCGATCCCGCGCTGGGGAACGCCCGAGGACGTGGCCGAGGCCGTCGCGTTTTTCTGCTCCGACGCCGTCGGATATACGACCGGCAGCTTTCTGGACGTTGACGGCGGTTTTCACATCAGACGGCTTTGAAGCGGAAAGGCAGAGGCGGGATCATGGAAATATCCGAAGCGTATTACGACGTGCTTGTGATCGGTTCGGGGGCAGCGGGGCTTGCCGCCGCGCTGCGCCTGGCTGCGCTGCCCCTTTCGGCGGCGCTGATCACAGAGGACAGGTCCGCGGGCTGTTCCCGCAACGCGGGTTCAGACAAGCAGACCTATTATAAGCTGACGCTCGGCGGCGGTGAAGCGGATTCCGTAGCCGACATGGCGCGGGATCTCTTTGCGGGCGGCGCGGCGGACGGCCCTCACGCGCTGTGCGAAGCGGCGCTCTCGGCAAGGGGATTCCATTTTCTGCAGGAGCTGGGGGTTCCGTTCCCCGAAAACGAATACGGAGAAGCGGTCGGGTATAAAACGGACCACGACCCGCGCCGCAGGGCGACGAGCGCCGGCCCCTATACCTCCCGTATGATGGCTGAGGCGCTCGACCGGGCTCTGGACCGGAGCGGCGTTCCGGTGCTGGACGGATATCAGTGCGTAAAGCTTCTGACTGCCGGCGGGCGCATACGGGGCGTACTGTGCCTGAAAGGAGACGAACCGCGCCTGATATGGTGCAGGTTTGCCGTGCTTGCCACGGGCGGCCCCGCGGGGATCTGGCAGGATTCGGTTTACCCCGCGCAGCAGCGCGGCGCTTCGGGCATGGCCTTTGCAGCCGGCGTCAGGGGCAGGAACCTGACCGAGTGGCAGTTCGGGCTCGCCTCTCTGAGCCCCCGGTGGAACGTATCAGGTACCTATATGCAGGCGCTGCCGGCCGTTTACTCTGTTGACGCGGCGGGAACAAGACGCGAGTTTCTCGCCGAGGCGTTCGCTGACGCGGGCGCGATGCTCTCCGCGCTCTTTCTGAAAGGCTATCAGTGGCCGTTTGACGCGGATAAGGTCTTCGGCGGTTCCTCGGTGATCGATCTGCTCGTTTACCGGGAGACGGTCCTGTTCGGTCGTCGCGTATATCTGGATTACCGGGCAGATCCCGTTCTGCCCGACGGCGGCGGAGATACGCTGCCCTTTGAAACGCTGTCGCCGGAAGCGTATCGGTATCTCTCGAATGCGGGGGCGCTCTTCGGCACGCCCTTCGAACGTCTGTATCGTATGAACGCGCCCGCCGTCGCGTTTTA
>CADBOC010000019.1 GCA_902796175.1 Oscillospiraceae bacterium
CCGTCCAGCGCCACGGCGTTGACCTGCGTGCCGCCGCAAAGAAAATACACCGCCGCCTCCGGCGCGTCGCAGGCCGCGCGGATCCTTTCCGCCGCCGCCGCCGAGAGGGTATCCGCCCCGTAGCCGGTTTCGCGCCGTCCGTTCGCGTCGGCGAGCGCTTTCAATACCTCGGGGTGCATGCCGCAGGTATAATCCGATCTGAAATCCAGCATATCATTTTGCTCCCATTTGTTTTTTTGATTATAACAAAAAACGCCGCGGCGCGCAAGGGTTTGCTTTTTTCGGCGCGGCATGGTATGATATTTCTGATTCCGAGAAACAAACGGAGGCGTATTATGATGCGAGAGTCAGGGCTGAATACCGTCGTCAATCTGCGCGACCTCGGCGGTCTCCCCGCCGCGGGCGGCGGCGCGGTACGGCCGGGGCTGTTTTTGCGCAGCGCGGCGCTGAACCGGCTCAGCGCCCGGGACGCCCGAACGCTTTCGGAGCGGTACCGCGTTCGCGCGGTGATCGACCTTCGGACCGGGACCGAGCGAGGGGAGAAGCCGGACCGCCTTCTCCCCGGCGCGCGGTATTATCACATCCCGATTTTTTCGGAGGCGACGATGGGCGTGACCCACGAAAAGGGGATGGACCGCAGAGAGGCGCTCGATCACCTGCCGGATCTCGGCGGATTGTATGAAAAGATGGTAACGGATCCGTTCTGCACCTCGCAGCTCAGAGCCGTCTTTGCGCTTCTGACGGATGGCGCGCCCGGGGCGGCGCTCTTCCACTGCACCGCGGGCAAGGACCGCGCCGGCACCGTCGCGGCGCTGCTCCTGACTCTGCTCGGCGCGCCGGCGGAGGCGGTGCGGGCGGATTATCTTCGCTCGAACGCCGCGCTGAAGCGGACGGCGGAGCGGTATTACCGCCTGGTGCTGCTGCTCTCGCGAAACAAAGAGACCGCCATGCGCGTGAAAACGCTTTACAGCGCCGACGCCGCCATGCTTTCGCGCCTGTTCGGCGCGATCGACCGGGCATACGGCGGCTTCGAGGCCTTCCGCCGCGACGCCCTCGGTGTTACGGACGACGCCCTGTCGGCGCTGAAAAACCGCGCGGTCGTCAGACCAACGCGGCGGCTGAAATAAGAAAAGGGAAGGCGCGTACACGATCCTGCCTCCGTTTTCGTCTTTCGTAACTTTTTTGCGTCATTCCGCTTTTTGCTTTCTGAGCGCCGGGGCGTCGCCCGTGAGCAGGCGCAGGGCGAAGAAATAATCCGTAAGATAGGGGCGCACCTCCTGCGCCCGGGCGATCACCGGCATGCGGTCGTGTACGCCGAGCATCTCGCCCTCGGCGGGGCGGGTCAGGATCGCGAAGCGGTACACGCCGTCGATCACCTTGTACACGCCGCAGAGGTAGAGCGGGCTGTCGTCCTGCGCGGTAAAGAGATATTTCGTTTTATCCTCGCCGCGGTCCCACTCGTAAAAGCCGTCCGCGGGCAGCACGACGCGCCTGGTGCGCAGCGCTTCGGCAAAGGTCGGCTTTTCGGCCGCGGTCTCGGCGCGGGCGTTGATCAGCAGCCGGCCGTTCTGAAAGCCCGGCAAACCGAAGACCGCCGGCGCGTGCCGCAGTCGGCCCCCTTCGCCGAGCACGGCGGGGGCGGTATCCCCCGGGAAGATCTCTCCCGTTTTATACTGCCCCTGGTAATCCCGTTCCATCATCGAGACGAGCTTCTGTATGCGTACGTCCGATGAGCCGGCGTTCGCGAGATACCTGCCGCACATGATGATACCCCCTTCGGAAACCGGCGGAGTTCAGACCGCCGGTTCGTTTCTTGTACGCCCGAATTTTCCGGAGCGCATATATTTTACGTAGACGAACGCCGAGAGCAGCACCGTGAGCGCGTCGGCGGAGACCTGCGACCACACCACGCCGTACATGCCGAAGACCGCGTTCAGAATGAAGAGCATCGGTATGTTGAAGGCGAGCCACCGCGTAACGCCGAGAAAGAGCGAGATGTTCCCCTCGCCGAAGCTCTGAAAAACGTATACCGTAAAAAAGCTCGCGAACATCAGCGGCGTCGCCAGCACGCGCACGCGCAGAAAATCCGTGCCGAGGGCGACGGTGCCGGCGTCTGCGATAAAGACCCGCATGATATGCCCGGCAAAGACCTCATAGAGCGCCACGCTCACCGCCCCGACCGTGAGACCCGTCAGCAGGGAGCAGCGGATCACCCGCTTCATGCGGGGCGTATCGCCGGAGGCGAAGTTGTACGCAGCCAGCGGCAGCATGCCCTGGCAGATGCCGACGCCCACGTTCAGGGGCAGCCGCTCCGCTTTCAGAACGATGCCGACCGCGGCGAGGGCGATATCCCCGTACGCCGCCATCAGCCGGTCGATGATCACGTAATCGATATCGAAGAGGAGCGTCGCGACGGCGGAGGGGAGCCCTACGTTGAAAATGGAAGCGACGCTCTTTTTTTCAGGTATGCCGGCCTTCGGGCTGAAGGTGAGGGGCGTGCTCTCCCGCGCGCGCAGGATCACAAAAACCAGATAGGCGCACGAAAGGCAGTTCGACAGAAGCGTCGCGATCCCCGCGCCGAGCATCTCGCTGCCCTTCGGCAGCAGCACGAACATGAACAGGGGATCGAGCGCGATGTTGATAACGCCCCCCCATCGTAACGCCGAAGCCCGCCGCCTTTGAAAAACCGACGCTTCGCAGCAGGTTCGCCATTACGTTCGACAGCACGGTCGGGATCCCGCCCAGCACGATAACGCAGGCCGCGTACTGCCGCGCGAAGCGGAAGGTGTTCTCTCCCGCGCCGAGCAGCCGCAGAACGGGGGACATGAAAACGCCCATCCCGGCGGAGAACAGCGCCGTGACCGCGACCGAGAACCAGAAGCAGAACGCCGATACCCTCCGCGCCTCCGCTTCTCGCTGTTCGCCGAGCAACCGCGCGATCAGCGAGCCGCCGCCCACCCCCGCAAGGCTCGCGAGGGAAAGACAGATGTTGAATACGGGCAAAATCAGGGACGCGCCCGCAACCATATACGGGTCGCCCGTCCTGCCTACGAAAAAGGTATCGGCAAGGTTGTAGATCAAAATGATGATCTGACTGAAAACGGTGGGGGCCGCCATCTCCAGCAGCGCCCGCGGTACGGGCACGGCGGAGAAAAGCTCTGTGTTATGATGCTTTCTCATTTGGATCCTGTTCTTTGTAAATTGTTATTGGAATGCAAAAGAAGTTCAAATGACCGCAACCGGCAGTCGTTAATATGTATATTGCGGTTCTGTGGTGTGTGAATATTGTGCCTGATCATAAAAACAGGTCTCGTGACGATCTGTAACGGTCGCGACGCGGGAACGGCAGCGGCTTGACAAGACCCATATTTTATGGTATGAAATAACTGTTCAGAAAAAAGGAGGAACACCCGATGGAATATGGCTACTCGATCCTGATGCTGATCTTTGCCGGCGCGATCCTGCTTTACGCGGGGCTGATGGCGCTGACGAAGGACTATCGCCTGCTGCCCATGCGCGCGCAGGTCTCTGTAAAGCCGAAAAAACCGAAGCTCTATATGGCGCGTCTGGCGAAAGCGGTGGCGCTCGCGGCGCTCTCGCCGCTGCTCAGCGCCCTCGTCGGCTTCTGGTATATGCCGGCGGCGTTTGTCGTGTTCGTCGTTGTGCTTATATTGGCGCTCTGGGGGGCGACGCGGATCATGCGCGGGGTGGAATAGCGCGCTGACGCGCGAATGTAAAATGCCCTGCGGATCTCTCAACCGAAGTACGCCGCGATCTCACGCATGCGTTCGCTCTGCCTTACGCCGAAGGGACAGCGGCGGTCGCAGTGGCCGCAGACGACGCAGTCGGCGGCGTTTTTCCTGAGCGTGCGGTAATGTTCGGCGGCGAGGGCGTCGCCTGAACGCGCGAGGTCATAGTATTTGTTCACAAGGCCCACGTCGATCCCCATGGGGCAGGGCTTGCAGTGATTGCAGTATACGCACTTGCCCCGCGCTGTTGGCGGCGAGAACGTGCCGATCGCGGAATAATCGAGGGCCTCCTCCGGCTGATCGCAGTAGGAGAGCAGCGTTTTTACTTCTTCCGCGTTCGCGGCGCCGGGCAGCGCCGTCAGCACGCCGGGCTTGTCGAGGGCGTAGCGGATGCACTGAAAGGGTGTGAGCGCCCTGCCGAAGGGGGAGCGGGCCGCGTCCAGAAGCTGCCCGCCGGAAAAGGGCTTCATTACCGAGATCCCGACCCCCTCCTTTTCGCAGCGGCGGTAGATCCCGGCCCGTTCGTCCACGGTGCCGTTTGCGTATTCGCCCTGCCCGTAATCGTAGGCGGGGTTCACCGAGAACATCAGCATATCGATCGGCGCTTCGTCCATGATCTTCCCGATCACGGCCGGGGTATGGGAAGAAAGGCCGATGTGCTTTACGACGCCCTGCTTTTGCAGGGACAGGATATAGCCGTATACGCCGTTCGCCTTGTACGTTTCCCAGTCCTCCGCCTCGTCCTGACAGTGGATAAAACCGTAATCGATGTAATCGGTTTTAAGCTCCTTAAGCTGCCGGTCTACGGAGCGCTTTACCGTTTCAAGGTCCAGCGACCAGCCGTATTCGCCGGCGGAATAATCGGCCCCGAAGTGGATCTGGTAGAATACGTTTTTGCGCACGCCCGAAAGCGCCGCGCCCCAGATGGGGAAGGCCTTGCCGTCTCCCGCCGCCAGATCGAAGTAATTGATACCGCCTTCATAAGCGGTCTCAAGGGCGCGAACGCCCTCCCGCATACCCGCTTCATAAAGATAGGCGGAGCCGAGGCCGATCTCGCTGATCTTGTCGCCGGTCCGCCGGTTGATCCTGTATCGCATATCTGACGCCTCCTTGATATATGATACAACCATAACAGAGAAAAACACATCCGTCAAGCTTTTTTTCTGATCTTTTCTCCGCCGGACCGCTGCTTTTTAACGAAAAAAACGTGAAAATCAAAAAAAAGACTTGACGAAACGGAGAAACTGTGATATATTTATTTACGCGTTCAGCTGAGGTTCGGTCAGCGAGCTCAAGCTGCTGGTGTAGCTCAGTTGGTAGAGCAGCTGATTTGTAATCAGCAGGTCGGGGGTTCGAGTCCGTCCACCAGCTCCACAACGCTCTCAATTTTATACGGAAGAGTTCCCGAGCGGCCAAAGGGGGCAGACTGTAAATCTGTTGTCGACGACTTCGGTGGTTCGAATCCACCCTCTTCCACCAAAGTCAAATTATCCGAACATTATCATCAATGGTGATACGTTCGGGTTTTTGATTTTTATAAGCAATTTAACAAATGCATAAATCCTAAATTTCCCTCAAAATTAACCTATACCCTAAATTCCCCTCAGAATTAACATATACTTAGCCGAGAACCGCGAAAACAGGTACATTTTTTGAAAATTTTCAGAAAATGTACTTGACTTTTTTATTGATGTATAATATAATTGGGCTATACAAAACTGTAATTAAGGTGATTATATGGCTTTGGACAAGTCTGTTCTTGTTGATCTTCCCGAGCATGGAATTGCATACAAAAAAGTATCCGGCAAAACATATGTATATTATGTGACCGCAACCTACCGTAACGAAAAAGGACAGCCTACCTGTGACCGTTCTTCTATAGGTCGGCTTGATGAAGAAACCGGCAAGCTCATTCCGAACCGCAACTACTACGAGATCTATTTGAAAAAGCCCGTTCCGCAGGCAAAGGGCATTTTCGATTACGGCGTATACGATGTTTTCGGCAAAATATGTGCAAAGCTCGGTGTCACGAAGCTGTTGAAGCGGTATTTCCCGGAGAACTGTTCCGAGATACTTACCGTTGCACAGTATATGTTGTCCGAAGGAAATGTAATGTACTACCTTGATGACTACACGGAAAGCCACTCTACACAGCTGAACGGAATTATGAGTGACGAGAAATGCGGCAAAATGTTTTCTGCAATCCGCTCCGAGGACATTATGCTGTTTTTCCGCGAGTGGATGAAGCAGAAAAAGCCGCACGAGTATGTTGCGTATGATGTGACAAGCATATCTTCGTACAGCAAAAACATGACGGAGCTTGAATGGGGTTACAATCGGGATAAAGAGAGGCTTCCGCAGCTTAATCTCGGTATGTATTTCGGTGAGGAATCAAAGCTCCCGTTGTATTACCGCACCTACCCGGGAAGCATATCCGACAAGGCACATTTGAAATATATGCTTGAGGATAATGAATTCATTAACGCAAAAAAGACAAGATTCGTTATGGACAGAGGCTTTTACAGCGCCGATAATCTCAGATACCTTGCCGACAACGGGTATCGCTTTGTAATCGCCTTGCCCGGGAGCTTAAAATACGTTTCCGAGATTATCGCA
>CADBOC010000020.1 GCA_902796175.1 Oscillospiraceae bacterium
CGCCTTTTCGGCGGCGATGCGCTCGGCCTCCGCCTTTTCGGCGGCGATACGTTCGGCCTCCGCCTTTTCGGCGGCGATGCGCTCAGCCTCCGCCTTTTCGGCGGCGATGCGCCCGGCCTCCGCCTTTTCGGCGGCGATGCGTTCGGCCTCCGCCTTTTCGGCGGCGATGCGCCCGGCCTCTTCGTCAGACTTCACCGCGGGCGCCGCTGCGGGCGCCGCTGCGGCCGCCGCCTGCTGCATAGCAAAGATTATCGCGTCAATATCCGACGTATCCGCTGCAGCCGGTTGAGATTCCGCCTGACGGTTCTCACCCGCCGGAGCGTTTTCATCGAAGCCGGCGTCTGTTCCCGACGCGTCAGCAGCCGCGGGTTCGGGCGTTTCGGCGGGTTGAGCATCCTCTCCCGCTTCGTCATCGTCAACGACCGCCTGTCCCTCGTCATCTCCGCCTTCAAGCTCGATGCCAGCTCGTTCAGCGATTCCCGCAACAAGTTCGCCGAAAGCACGTTCAACCTCTGCGCTCGCCTCATCCACCGATTCTTCCGTCGGGACGAAGCTTCTGTATTCTTCACTGTTGACAAGTTCTTCGAGCGAGTCTTCATTGGGATCCTCCTCCGTCGTTCTGACCTCTTCAAAGAGGCTCTTCGCAAACGCCGCGGGGTCAAACGGCTGAAGATCGTCCAGCTTTTCTCCCACGCCGATGAATTTAACCGGTATTTTCAGTTCGTTTTTGATGGAGAGCACCACGCCGCCGCGGGCGGTGCCGTCGAGCTTTGTAAGCACGATGCCGGTGATCTCGGTAACCGAAGCGAATTCCCTCGCCTGATTCACCGCGTTCTGCCCCGTGGTGGCGTCGAGCACCAGCAGGCACTCCCGGTCGGCGTAGGGCAGCTCCTTATCCATGACGCGATAGATCTTTGCGAGCTCCTCCATCAGGTTCTTTTTGTTGTGAAGACGGCCCGCCGTATCGCAGATGATGATATCGCAGTTCCGCGCGATACCGGCCTGAATGGTATCGTATACGACCGCGGCGGGATCGGCGCCCTCTTTGTGCTTGATGATATCCACGTCCGCGCGCTTTGCCCATTCGTCGAGCTGATCGATCGCCGCCGCGCGGAAGGTATCCGCCGCGCCGAGGATCACCTTTTTGCCCTGCGCCTTGTACATGGCCGCCATCTTGCCGATGGTGGTGGTCTTGCCCGCGCCGTTCACGCCGATCACCATGATCACAGACGGGATCGTGATCAATCCCATATCCTCGCCGCCGTAGAGCAGGTCGGCGATGATGTTCTCAAGCTCCTTTTTGACCTCTGAGGTTTTTTTGATCTTTTCGCTTCTGACGCGCTCCTTCAGTTCTTCCACGACCTGCACGGCGGTGGTCACGCCGACGTCGCCCATAACCAGGATCTCTTCGAGCTCCATATAGAGGTCTTCCTCAAAGGAATCGAAGGAGTCCAGCATTTCGTCGATCGCGCCGGACATCTTGTTTCGCGTTTTCGAAAGTCCGAAGTTGATTTTACCGAAAATGCCCATCTTCAGTTCGCCCCTTTCATTCAAGTTTGAGCTGCGCAGCCATCTGCGCGGTCTTCAGCTCCAAGAGCTTTGAAACGCCGTGCTCCTGCATGGTAACGCCGTAGAGCACATCCGCCTCCTCCATGGTGCCGCGGCGGTGCGTGATCAGAATAAACTGTGTGCGGTCCGTCATCATGCGCACGTACTGCGCGTAGCGGGAGACGTTCACGTCGTCAAGCGCCGCTTCCACCTCGTCAAAGATACAGAAGGGCGCTGGCCGCACTTTCAATATCGCAAAAAGCAGCGCGATGCCGATCAGGCCTTTTTCGCCGCCCGAAAGCAGCGAAAGATTTTTTACGTTCTTGCCCGGGGGCTGCGCCTTGATATCGATGCCGCATTCCAGGATATCGTTCTCATCCTCCAGAATCAGCTGGGCCGTTCCGCCGCCGAACAGCTGCGTGAACGTCTCGCTGAAAAAGCCGTTGATCGCGGCGAAGCGTTCGCGGAACCGCTCTGCCATCTCAGTCGTGAGCTCCTCGATCATGCGGAGAAGTTCTTTTTTTGATTTTTCCACATCCGATACCTGCGCGGAGAGGAATTCATAGCGCGACGAAACCTCTTTGTATTCGTCGATCGCGCCCACGTTCACGCTGCCGAGCGCCTTGATCTGCCCTTTGAGCTCAGTCAGACGCTTTTGCGCGGCCGGGATGCTCTCCGGTACGGATACGGATTCCTCCGCCTCGCGGCGGGTCATGGAGTATTCGTCGAACAGCTTTTTTTCGGTGAGCTCCTGTTCATGCTGCAGGGCGTTTTTTCGCTCCTCGAGCCGAATGAGCTCCCCGCCGAGTTTTTCACGCTCCTCGGTCGTATGTTTTTCGGTTTCACGCGCTTTTGCGCTGCGCTGCTCTGCCTCGTCGCGCTTTTCGATCAGTCTGCCGATCGCGGCGTCGTTTTCGGCGATCGCGGCGCGCAGTTTTTTCGCCTCGGAGCGGGTCTTTGCGGCGTTCCCGAGCAGCTCCGCCTTTTTCTGTTCAGCGCCTTCGAGCTCCTCCCGCAGCGCCTGTCTGCGGGCGTTCAGTTCTTCCCTGCGCGTCTCAAGCGAACGGACCTGTTCGCGCTTCGCCTGTTCCTCTTTTACAAGCGATACGGCCCGCAGGTTGCTGTCCGCAAGCTCCTGATTGAGCCGCTCGCGCTCAGCCTGCAGATCGTCCCGCCCGCCGGAAAGGCCGGAGAGCTTTTCTTCCAGCGCCTTCCGTTCTTCGGCGAGGCGTTCCAGTTTTTCCTCTGCCAGCGCCACGCTCTCATCGTAATAGGCGGCGCGTTCCTCATCCTCCGACCTCTGCCGTGCGAGGGCTTCGGCAGACCGTTCATGCTGTTCGATCGCCGACCGTGTGAGGGAAAGCGCGCGAAGGCGCTCGCCCTTTTCTTCGGTCAGGCGCACGATCTGCGCCTGGGCTCCCTCGCCCATCGCCTTTTCTTTTGAAAAGCGTTCCAAAGCGGCCTTATAGGCTGAGCCGGCCTCGGTAAGCTCGGCCTCTTCTTTCTTGATCTCGTCTTTCAGACGCTCGATCTCGGTGCGTCTCGCGAGGAACCCCGCGGAATTGGAACGGGATCCGCCGGTCATGGAACCGCCGGCGTTGATCACCTGCCCGTCGAGCGTGACGGTTTTGAACCGGTACCCGTATTTTTTCGCGATGCGCACCGCGGAATCCAGATCCTCACAGACCGCGATTCTGCCGAGCAGATTGTTTACGATCTCACGGTACTGCGGCTCGGTCTTCACCAGCGCCG
>CADBOC010000021.1 GCA_902796175.1 Oscillospiraceae bacterium
CTTACCGATCTGATCTACGGCGTGGACGAGGGACGCATCCTCTGCGGCAACGCCGCCGGCCGCGACAGCGACGCGCTTCCCTCCCGCACCGTGGGCGATACCTTTCAGGCCGCCTTTGACGCGCGGCTGGTCAAGCAGATGTTCGATTCCGGTATGAACTATTTCTCAAGCTGGGATTACTGCTCTCTGGGCAACAATCACGGCCTGCCCACCGTCTCTTATTTCGTGGCGAAGCACGCCGCCGATTTTGAGGGCGCGCGTCTGGCGGCGGTAAATACGACCCGCAGGGGCGCGATCCTCAAGGCGGAGGTTGAGACGTCAGCGGCCTTTGACGAAGAGGCGAACACCCTGCGCATCATGGCGTACAATTACCGTAACAAGGTGAAATACAGAGCGAACGCCGAGCTCACCTTCAACGTCAGCGCCCCGCAGTTTTCCGACGGCGAGGCGAAGGTCGCCATGTATATGATCAACGACGACTGCAACTGGTTCGACGAGTGGCGAAAGGACCGGATCGAGCTAGGGATCACAGACGACAAATTCAGCTGGTCGCCGGACGACGGCTGCCCCAGCTTTGCGGACGGCGAGGCGCAAAGGATCTTCCTCAGTCTGCAGGAAAAATACGCGGATCACTGCCGCCTTGCGCCTGTCGAAAGCACCGTGCAGGTGCGGGACGGCGCGTTTACCCTGAACGCGGAGCTGGATCCCTTCGCGGTGGTGTTCTTTGAGGTGACGCAGTAAATCCCGGATAGGCGGAGATCGGATCCTGAGCGGAATAAAGAAAAGAAAGGGTACGTCAAATGAAACGGTATCAAAAAGGGATCAGCTTTGTTTGCGCGGTTTTGTTCTTTCTGCAGCTTCTGCCCCTTGGCGCGAGCGCGTCGCAGGAGCTTCCGGCCGCGTTCGCGCTTACGGCGGCGCCGCGCAAGGAGGCCTACGAAAAGGGGGAAGAGATCTTTGTTGACGTTGCGCTGAAAAACACCGGTTACGCGGATCTTCGCCATTGCACGCTCACGATGCAGTATTCCGCCCCGGATACATATCTCGCCGCCGGAACGGTGGAACAGACCGTGGAGGAGGTGGAATACGGCGGCGTATGGAACGATCATTTTACGCTCTGCGAAAATGAGGCGGTCATGACGCTTGGGGAAAAGCTGCCGGCCGCGCTGCGTCTGCTGACGGCTCTGCTCAAAAAAGCCGTGCGCCTTGTGAGTCAGTTGACGCCGCTGATCGAATACACGAAGGCAAGGCTTGAAACCGTGACGGAAGACTTTCCGCACAGGCTCCCGCTGCTTTTCACGCCGCGCGTGACTGTTCCGGCGGGCAGGTGTACGGTGCTCTACGACGGAAAGGAAGTGGAATGCCGCTTTTTCGTCCGCTTCGATCTGCCTGCGGCCGCCGCGCCGCAGCCGACGGAACGGAAGGGCGAGACGCAGCGCGATTTCTGTCTTACCGCCGTCGTGACCCCCTCCCCCCGTAAAATCGAAGCGCTGACCTTCGGCGGCGTCTATGACGAAGGCGGCTACACCGGCGGCCTTGTCTGCTTTGACGGCTCCACCGGCCGGGTGGGCGTTTCATTCACGACCGCCGCGGGGCCGGAACAGCTCGCTTTTCGTCTGACGGACCTTGCCGCGGGCAAAGATTGCCCCGTAAAGCTCAATTATGAGGGGAGACGGCTGAAGCTCTGGGTCTATACGAATCCGCTGGATGAGGATCCCTATCCGCTTTTTGATATCGAATTCGATTTTCCCGGACGGGCATACGGCGGCAGCGCCGGCGTTTCGGCGCTTTCAGCCGTCCCGGCGGAGCCCATGACCTATGACGGAGAGACCTATACGAACCCGGTGTGCGACAACGCGGCCGATCCGCAGATCTTATTTGACGGGGGCGTTTACTATCTCTACGCCACAAACAGCTTCGACGGCTACGCCGTATCGACCTCCACAGATCTGGTACACTGGACAGACAGGGGCAAGGTCGCGGAGGCGAAAGACCTCGTCGGCGACCACTGGTTCTGGGCGCCGGAGGTCTACCGGTACCGCGGCCGCTATTATCTGCTCTATACCTCCCATCTGGGGGATGAGATCGGCCTCGGCGTCGCCGCCGCGGATTCCCCCATGGGGCCCTTTGTGAAGACCGGCGAGAGCTGGATCGTGGATCTGCCGGCGCTCGACGGAACCTTCTTCTTTGACGACGACGGAAGGATCTACCTGTATTTCTCCGTGGTGGACGGCGGACAGAGCCTGTGGGGCTGCGAGATGAACGAGGATCTCTGCAGCGTGAAGCCCGAAACGCTGACGCGCCTGAGCGCCCCCGAGGGATGGGAGAAACGCATCAACGAGGGCCCCGCCATGTTGAAGCACAACGGCGTTTACTACCTCACCTATTCCGGCGACGGCTACGACAGCGTAAACTACGGCGTGGGGTATATGACGTCGACCCGGCCGCTGGGTACGTTTACGAAAAGTCCCCTGAATCCCGTGCTGAAATACACGGCGTTTCTGCACGGCCCCGGCCACCACTGCTTTGTTCCGTCGCCGGACGGCAGCGAGCTGTTCATCTGCTATCACAGCCACTACAGTACGTCGCAGGTGCACGTCAGGCGCATGAACATCGACCGGGTAAAGTTCGTGCCGACCGAAAGCGGGACCGACGCGCTGGCGATCTATGGGCCGACCGTGACGCCCCAGCCGACGCCGAAATAAACGGCGGAAGAATACCGGAATACGCGCGATCTGTCGATATGGAACGGATCGCGCGTATTTTTCGATTGTTTACAGATAAAAATGAGATATGGGCCGCCGGAAGCGTAGTATATAAGTGAAGCGGAAAGGAGGGGAAGGCTTGGAGGACGAAAAGATCATCGACCTGTTTTTTGCCCGGTCGGAGCGGGCGATCGGGGAGCTCTCCGGCAAATACGGGCCGGTCTGTCTCCGGCTGGCGGAGGGGATCCTGAACGACAGGCTCGACGCCGAGGAATGCGTAAACGACGCGTATCTCGCCGTGTGGAACGCCATTCCGCCGGAAAAACCGGAGCGCCTTCTGCCTTACGTCTGCCGCGTTACGCGGAACCAGGCGCTCAAGAAATACCGCGCGAAGACCGCGCTCAAGCGGAACAGCGCTTACGACCTGGCGCTCGATGAGATCATGGACTGTCTCCCCGCCGCCGCCGGCGTGGAGGAGGAGATCGACGCGAAGGAGGTTGCCGGGATGATCAACGCCTTTCTCGGGACACTGGAGCCGCGGGACCGGATCCTGTTCGTCCGGCGCTACTGGTACGCCGATCCGCTTGAAGAGCTCGCCCGGCTGTCTCACAAAAGCCGGCATTATGTTTCGGTGCGGCTGTCGCGGATACGCGGGGCCCTGAAACAGTACCTGATCAAGGAGGGAGTATCGCTGTGAACAAAGAAGACGCATCCCGGATCCTGAGCATGATCGACGACGCGTACATAGATGAGGCGGCGGAGGGGTTGCCGGCTCAGGCGGGGAAAGCGCGGCCGCGGGCGTTCCGCCGGGGCGCCGCCGCGGCGTTGGCCGCCGCGCTGGCCCTCGTCTGCTCCGCCGCGCTCGTTTTTGCGGGCGAAACAAAGCAATACAATACCGCCGCCGCCTTTTTTGCGGAAAACGGTCTTTCGACGGCGGGGCTCAGCCGCGCCGAGGTGAAGGCCGTTTATCGGGATATCACGGAAAAACGGTTTTCCTACGGAAAAACGGCCCAGGTCATTCTGCGGTCGGTCCCCGGCGCGGAGATCCCGCAGGCGGAGCCGACGCCCGAAGAGATCGCGTCGCTCTGGGAAGAGATCGTCCCGCAGGACCCGATCGAACGAAACGGCGTTACGATCGATGTGGATGAACGGTACGTTTATGACCGGAAAAAGGGGTTCGATGTTTTTGACAAAAGCGTCGTTACCTGCAGCCGGGACGGAGAAGTGCTCTGGCGCGCGGAATTCAGCGATTTCTATATCGAAGACTATACGTTTTCGGAAGACGGAACGCTGCTGTGGGGACGGAACGAGATCCTTTCATCTAACGAGATCTGGTACGGATGGATCGCCTTTGCGGATCGGACAGGGACCGTAAAATGGCAGAGGCGGCTGGAACACGGTTTCGATGATGAGTACATATGCGCCGCATTGCGAAACGAGGACGGCGTCTGGGCTGTGATCAGCCGGGGTGATTACTGTTACCTCTGTCTCAGTTGTTATGATCCCGACGGAAACGAGCTTAGCTTCCGTAAAACGAAGGTCGGGGATCTTGGGATACGGAAAGCGGCGCGGTTGGGAGACGGCTATATCGTTCAGCTTTTTGATTTGGATAAAAGGACGTTTCTGTACAAGGTAGACCGGGAAGGGCGCGTGACGGACAGCTTTACGTATGAAGCAGACGACTGTGATTATTATATCACGGATCTTGCCCAGTTCGGGGACAGCGTCTATCTTTCGGCTTACGCCGTTCCCAAACAGGATGGATCCGGCGAAAGAGAATGGGAGCTCTCAGACGTGGTGGAATCTATTTTCCGGCGGGAAAATGTCGGCGATGAAGATTGGAATATCCCCAGTGAGGAGCTGACGCCGCTTGTGCGCGCGAATTATACGGCGGTACTGCTGCGGTGCGACCCTGAGAGCGGTACGCCGGATGTCTTCTGGTCTGTAAACGGTTCGCTCGGCGGAAAGCTTTCCGCCGACGGGGAGCGGCTGGAATGGGACGTGGAAAGCGTAACGTCCACGTTTTTCTCTCCCTATACAAGCTCCTTCACGGTCGGCGGCGTATCGAAGGTGTATCGCTATACCTTCGACGCCGAAGGCAGACTGACCGGTCAGACGGATACGGGCGAGACCGTCGAGTTCCGCAGATGAAAAAGCGCCCTCCTTTCGGCAACTCCGCGAACAGGGATCCCGGGCATTGCCTTTTGACGGCCAAAGGTGTAGAATAAGGCCATGAGAAGCAAGCAAAGAAGACCTGCGCGTGAAATCGGACGCGATCCGTATCGCAAACGACGGGACGGGCATGGAGGAGGCTTTGAAGCAGACGGAGGCCGTCGCCGTGTTCAAAGGGCTTTCGGAAAAGGATTCTCACCGTCGTCGTGAAGCCTGCCTGAGAGGTCAGGGACCGGATCCGCGGTCCCGACGTGGAGACGGCCATCGAAGCGCGTTTGCGACGCAAAGGAGGGATTCGTCCGCCGCGCTTCTGGAGCTGTATCGGGAACGAACCGTACAGGATCGGTCCCCGCTGCGGCGTACCGGCGTAGATATGTCCGCGATCGGGGAACAGCGGTATGATCTCGGTTCGCTTTGGCGAGAAAAAGCGGAAAAACAACGGAGGCAGACCTGAGATCGTTTGAATCTTTATAAAAAACGCTCCCGAAAGGTGTGCGCCGGAGTGCAACCAATAAAACACAAAGGGCAGCCTCGGGCGGCAAACGAAATAGCGACCATGTGGATAAATCCATGTGGCCGCTATTTCTTTTTTGAATTTGTTTGAGAATAACCATCGCTAAAACGCACAAATGGTTGATTTCATGAGTTTGATGTGCTATACTATCATCGAAAAACTCAAATAGGAGGATACGGCATGAAGAATCGTGCAGGGAGAGC
>CADBOC010000022.1 GCA_902796175.1 Oscillospiraceae bacterium
CGTCTTTCTGCTGCCGTCTGTCCTGCTGCAGGCGGCGGGGCTGCTGCTCGCCTTCCCGATGAAAAGCATATTCTCCTTCGCGGCGGCGGCCGCCGTCTTCGGTCTCGGCGCGATGGCCTTCAACATCGTCATCAGCGCGGCGATCCGGGACGCGACGCCCCCCGACCGCGTGGGCGCGTTTCAGGGCGTTCGCATGATCTTCATGGTGCTGCTGCCCATGGTGATCGGCCCCGCGCTCGGCAGCGCCGCGATCGAACGCTTTTCGCCGCTGCACGCCCTCGGCACCTATGTGAACGACTACGGCGAGAGCGTCGCCTCCCCCGTGCCCGAGATATTCCTTGCCGCCGGCGCCGCCGCCGCGCTGGCGCTGATCCCCGCTTTGCTGCTGCGTGCCAAAAAGCCGCAGAAAAAGGAGGACTGAACCATGCCTGATACCCGATATTCCTTCGGTCTCAAATGCCTGATCGCGCTCCGGCAGTTCGAACAGATCCGCTTTGACCCCGATTACCATACGGAAGAGACCCCTGCGGGGACGCGGATCACCGAACTTGCCACGGGCAGACAGTGCCTGTACGACGGCTCGGATCATCCCACTGCGCTGCTCGGGGCCGTATGCGGAGACGTGGCCGGCTCCGTCTACGAAGGGCATAATATCAAATACGTGCCCGACAGAGCGCGCATTCTGTCGCGTCATTCCCGTTTCACCGACGATTCCGCCCTGACCGCGGCCGTGGCCGAGGGGTTAAGGAACGCCCTTGGCCCGATCGGCAAAGCGGACGCCGCCGGCGGCGCGTACGACGGCGATATCCTGAAAGCGGTCAGCCGCAGCCTGATCCGCTTCGGCAACGCCTACCCGCGGGCGGGGTACGGCAGCGCGTTCAAAAGCTGGCTGTATTCCGAAGATCACGCCGTGCGCGTGAGCATGGGCAACGGCGCCGCCATGCGCGTTTCTTACGCCGGCTGGGTCGCGAACTCGCTGGAGGAGGCCCGGCGTTTCGCCGCGCTTCAGGCGACGCCCACGCACAACCACCCCGAGGCGCATAAGGCGGCCGAGGCCATCGCGGGTATGATCTTTCTGCTGAAGACAGGCCATACAAAAGACGAGGCCGCCCGGTACGCCAAAACGTTTTATCCCCTTGATTTCACGCTGGACGGGATCCGCGCGTCTTACCGCTTCCGCTCCGTGTGCCCGGATTCCGTTCCGCAGGCGATCGAGGCGTTTCTGGAGGGAGAGGATTTTCTCGACGTGATCGCGAAAGCGATCTCCATCGGCGGCGACAGCGACACCATCGCGGCGATCGCCGGGGGCATCGCCGAAACGGTATACCCGATCCCGCAGAGCTTTCGCGGCAGAGTGATCTCGCGCCTCGACCCGTACATCCGGAACTCCCTGATCGATTCCATCGACTTCGCCGCCGGGCGCGCCGGTCTCAGCATTGCCGCCGCTGGAGAAAAATAAGGATATCCCCCACGCCCCTTCTCCACCCTCCGCTCTCCACTCTCAAAAAAATCCCGTTCTCCGCAAAAGTTTATCATTGACACCGCCGCCGTGAGTGTGGTATACTGATAAAAATTCCGGAGGTGGAGCATGAAAGATTCGGGGGCTATTGTTTTTCAGGCGGCTTCAGTGCCCGCTTTTTCTCCCGTTTTTACCGAGGCGTTTCAATTGCTTTCAAACGAATATACTGTTTTTCCCGGCTTTTGCGACGTGCATGTGCATTTTCGTGAGCCGGGTTTTTCTTATAAAGAGACGGTAAGAACCGGTTCTCTGGCGGCGGCGGCGGGCGGCTACACGGCAGTCTGCGCCATGCCGAACCTGGATCCGGTGCCGGACAGCCCCGACGCCCTCGCCGGGGAGCGGGCGATCATTGAACGGGACGCGGTGATCCGCGTGCTGCCCTACGGGGCGATCACAAGGGGCGAACGGGGCGAAGCTCTGGCCGACCTCGCAGGCATGGCCCCCTTTGCCGTGGCGTTCTCGGACGACGGCCGGGGCGTACAGAACGAAGAGATGATGCGAGCGGCTATGAAGGAAGCAAAACGCTTCGGCAAGGTGATCGCCGCACACTGCGAGGATAACGCCCTGCTTCACGGCGGCTGCATCCACAAGGGCGCCTACGCCGCGGCGCACGGGCACAGGGGGATCTGCAGCGAGAGCGAGTGGGGCCCCATCAAACGGGACTTAAAGCTCGCCGCCGAGACCGGCTGCGCCTACCACGTCTGCCATATTTCCTGTAAGGAGAGCGTAGCGCTGATACGGCAGGCGAAAAAAGCCGGGGTGGACGTCACCTGCGAGACCGCGCCCCACTATCTGACGCTCGACGAGACGGCGCTCCGGGAAGAGGGACGGTTCAAGATGAACCCGCCGCTGAGAAGCCCCGAAGACCGCGAGGCGCTGATCGAGGGCCTGCTCGACGGCACAATCGATATGATCGCGACCGACCACGCGCCGCATTCCGAAGCCGAGAAGGCGAAGGGCCTCGCGGGGAGCGCCTTCGGCATTGTCGGACTCGAAACCGCCTTCCCCGTTTTATACACAAAGCTGGTCAGAACGGGGACCGTTCCGCTCGAAAAAGTGATCGAAGCGCTGACCGTTTCGCCGCGGCGGCGGTTCGGGATCGAATGGGACGATTCCTATACGGTATTCGCCCTGAAAGAGCGCTTTGCGGTCGCGCCTGAGACCTTCCTCTCGAAGGGCCGCGCTACGCCTTACGCCGGCGAAACGCTTTACGGCGTATGCAAAAAAACGGTATTTAACAACAAAACGGTATATAACGCTGCACAGAAAGAGGGTAACGAAAATGGCTAAAAGAACGGACGTAAAAAAGGTACTCATCATCGGCTCCGGTCCCATCGTGATCGGCCAGGCGGCGGAATTCGACTACGCCGGCACGCAGGCGTGCCTCGCGCTCAAGGAGGAGGGGTATGAGGTCATCCTCTGCAACTCCAACCCCGCCACCATCATGACCGATACCTCCATCGCCGACAAGGTCTATATGGAACCGCTGACGCTCGAATACATCGCGAAGATCCTGCGCTATGAGCGGCCGGACGCCATCGTGCCCGGCATCGGCGGTCAGACCGGCCTGAAC
>CADBOC010000023.1 GCA_902796175.1 Oscillospiraceae bacterium
AAGGAGCCGCCCGCCGCGCCGGATGATTTCACCCCCGTGCTGCGCTTCGCCGTATGCAGCGACGTGCATCTCTCCGACGGCAGCGTAGACCGGGAAGACGCGACGCCCGAGGAGATCGCGGCCGCGCTGGAACGCGCAGAGAACAACACAAAGCACTTCCGTTCCCTCTTCACCGACCTTTACGCCTACGCGGACGCGGAGGAATACAAGAACGTGGACGCGCTTCTGGTCGTCGGCGACTTTACGGACGCCGGGGGCGAGGAGCAGTACGCGATCTTCAACGGCGTCGTAAACGAGGGCATCCGCCCCGGAACGAAGCTTTTGACGGTGATGGGCAACCACGAGTTCATCCGCTACCGCGACGAGGACGCCTCCGTCGGCGCGGAGGTCTACCGCCGCCTGATGGACCGCGAAACCGACACCCACGACGTGATCGGCGGGTATCACTTCATCGGCGTATCCTACGATGAGGACGGCCGTCACTTCAAAACCAAGCGCGCGTGGCTGCGCGAGCAGCTCCTCGAGGCGACGAAGGAGGATCCCTCGAAGCCCGTATTCGTCTTCCAGCACCCGCATCCCTTCACCACCGTCTACGGCAGCGTGAACTGGGGCGACTCCGATATCCGCGCCGTGCTCTCCGGCTTCCCGCAGGTCGTTGATTTCTCCGGCCACTCGCACTACGCCGCCAGCGATCCGCGCTCCGTATGGCAGGGCGCGTTCACCGCGGTCGGCACCGGCGCGACCTGCGCCTACATGAGCAACCTGAACTACGTCAGCGGCGATGAGGACGCTCCCGGCGAATCCGGCGGCTTCTGGATCGTGGAGGTCGACGCGGACGGCTGCGTCCGCCTGCGCCTGATGGATACCGTGAACCACGCCCTCTTTGAAGGCGCCGAGTGCTTTTTGACGAACGCGGCGGATCCCACCAAACGCCTATACACCTGGGGCAACCGCATGTCGCTCGATACCGCCCCCGTATTCCCGGAGAACGCCGTCCCCGAGCTCAGACGCGGCGAAGACGGCGAAGCCCTGCTCTGCTTCCCGGACGCCGCCGGGTATTACGATGCCGAGAGCTACAAGATCACCGTAACGGCGAACGGCCTGCACAACGATTTTAATGGCACCGTCGTCTCCGATTACGTCCGCGCCGTGCACACCGGCATGGCCGTCCCCCTCGGCGACCTGCCGAGCGCCGAATACCGCGTCACCGTAACCGCCTTCAGCCCCTACGGCAAAAAGGGCGAGACCCTCACGGCGACCCTCGCGCTGCCGCTCGTATAAAAACCGGATACCCACCCCGGACCGCGGATCGAACAGATCCCCGGTCCGGGTCTTTTTTTCTGAACAGATCCAATGTGACGATCTTGTCACCGTATTGTCACCAATTTTTCACGTTCCGCCTCTATACTTATCTTGAAAACGCGGTGAACCGCGAAAAAAAGGAAAGGAACCGATCCCATGAAACACACGAAAAAGCGATTGTCTGTATTTCTTGCCCTCTCCCTGTTACTGCCTCTGTTCTTTGCGGCGAACAGCGTACGGGCGCGGGCCGCCTCCGCCGTCGGCGGAACGTTCGGCGAAAACGCGGCGCTCCGCTGGACGCTGGACGACGCCGGAACGCTCACCGTATCAGGCGTCGGAGAGATCCCGGATTACGAAGACTCCGACGCGCCCTGGCAGAGCTATCGAATGGAGGCCGTTTTGTCCGGTCTGAACGCAGGGGAAACGGCGTCGATCGAAGAAGCGCTCGCAAACACCGGACTTTCGGATGAAGCGGCGCTCAGCGTTCTGACAGAGGGGTTCTCCGCGATCCGCGCCATCCGCATCGAAGAAGGCGTGACCCGCGTCGGTAAAAACGCCTTCGCAAATCTTTTCGCGCAGTCGCTGGTCCTGCCTGAAACGCTGCGTTCCATCGGGAGCAACGCGTTCAGTGGAAACGACTTTTCGGAGGTGACCCTGCCCGCCTCTCTCGAGACGGTGGAACCAAACGCGTTCTCAGATTCCTTCGGGCACGTCCGCTTTGTCATCAAAAGCGACTCTCTGAGCATAGAAAATCTGCCTGTAACGATCTATAAAGGGGACGGCGATCTGCCTTCCTGCGACGATCTGGACCTGTTGACCGATCTGTTTTATCTGAATAACGCGGCGTTTTACGCATACAACCGCGAATATCGGATACAGGAACAGTTGACAAACGCGCTGGTATACGGAAACGGGGCAGACGAAGCGGCGATCCGGGCAAACGAGCTCACCGCGGCTGCGGAGATGCTTGCATACTGCCATATCCCGGGCGGATCAGAGCAGGCGATCGTCGCCGCGATCACGGAAAAGCTGAACGCGCTGTTCGGCTCGGCGCTTTCTGAGGAAGAAGCGCTCCATCTCGGAAAGGTCACATGCATGTCCGCTGCTTTGGCGCGGGCGATCGGCGAACAGGGAAAATACGCCGCCCTTCGTTCCATGATAAGCGCGTATATCGACCTCATCGCGGTAAGAGACCGCCGCGCTTGGGTTCTGGCGGAACTCGTAAAACAGGGCTGCGCCGCGCCGGAGAACGCGGAAACCTATCTCGAGCAAAGATCCGGGGCGTATTATGACGAGCTTTTGACAAAATACAACGTATCCGCGGATTCCCCCGAAAGCGCCACGCGTGAGATCGCATCGTATCTGAACGCGGAGCTTGGCCTGTCTCTATCTGAAACCGAGCTGTTCAACACGTTCGACTGCACACAGATGTTCGGCTTTGGGGACGGGATCGAATCGCTGATCAACGACCGTTTCGGCAGTGATTTCGCGGGCTGTCTGCCGCTTATATCAAGCGAAAACATCGAGCACCTCTCGATGGGATCGCTCGCGCGCGGTGAAGCCGCAGGCGTCCCGCTTTCAGGCGTAAAGCTTTCCGGCGGCTGCTGTTTCGCCGCGAAAACGCTTGCCGAAACGGCCGGAGTCGAATACGAGATTCGTTTTCATGAATGGGGCGAGTGGGTCGTAACAAGCGCCCCCACCGCCGAACAGGACGGACGCCGTGAACGCGTTTGCACGCACTGCGGCGAAACGGAAGAGGAGCTTCTGCCGAAGACCGAAGATCCCGCCGCCCCGACCGAGCCCGCAACACAGCCCGACGACTCCGCCCCCGACGGGACCGGTACATCGCAGAAAGGCGGCGCAAACCTCTTCGCCCGTCTCATAGCCTTCCTGCGCCGCATCTTCGCCTTTATCAAAGGCCTGTTCGGCGGATAAAAGCCAACACGTCTTTCGCATTGCGTCAGCGAAACAGAATACAAGCGAGGATCCCCGTACGTTTTACCGTTCGGAGATCCCCTTTTTTGTCGTTTACGCCGCATAGCGGCGATCCTTCTCCCGGCGCATCCGGCGCGCATCCGACGCCTTTAACGCCGCTTACTCCATGATATGCATTCCCTTAAGCGCGGGGTCTTCGATCCG